>NVVP01000066.1 GCA_002402245.1 Gammaproteobacteria bacterium
CTTAGTTTTTAGTATTTTCAATTTGCTGTTTCAATTTTTCAATTTCATCAGACATATCAAAGATAATTTCTTTCAATTTACCGACATCACGACGAAGAACGGTCGAATCTTGTTTACTACGAGCAATATCTTCTAATAATTCAGGTGTGACTGAACTAGAATCACCTGTTACTCGCTCTTTCGCAGCAGCTAATACTGTCGCAATATCAATCACCAGCCAATCTGTTCGTTCGTTACCCGTTTCAGGATCAAGATAATTAGCTTGGCCAGAGTCTAACGCTACTCGAACCTTCGGTTTAGCATCAAAACGACGTGTTCCTGGGTTTAATGGATGAATACGACGGTCAATTTTCTGACCTGTAGCAATATCTTTATCTCTATATATCTCATGAATTAAACCAAATACAATATTCAAGCGGCCATCACTGATAAATACACGACCTGTTGTGGTTTTACGCTCTTTTGCTAGTACACCTTTATGCTGACCAATAGACACAAAATTAATATCTTCATTGTCTTGTGCTTGGCTAAGGCCGTTGGCAATCGCAGTACTTAAAACATGTAATTCCGCACGTGAAAATAATACATTATCTTCTCTCTTGAAGAAGCTAGTTTCACTCACATAGATAGAACCTAATACTGTGCGTAATTCATCACTTGAAATAGATTCTGGATGCTCGTTCTTTAATGAACCAACCACATCTTGGTTAACGATCTTAACGTACTGTAGGCCTGATTCCCATAATGTCCGACCATCTTGTCCCAATAGCACTTCACTATCTGTCGGCGCTTTATCTCGGCTAAACATTCCGCCGCCACAGCCCGTTAAACCGCCAGCGAGAATCATGCTGATCGCAATAACACCGCCTAATTTCATTGTCTTATGCATATATATTGTTCCTCTTTAATTTTTTACTGCTGATGTAGGACTTATCGCTTCGGCTTTTTGTTCCCTACACAATAATGTTTGGACTGATTCTCGAGGATCGACCTCTTCAAATAATATTTTATATACTTGTTCAACAATAGGCATATCTACACCTAATTGGCGTGCTCGCAATAATACTTCGCGCGCAGCATGCATTCCTTCTACCGTTTTTCCTACTTCAGCTACGGCTTGATTGACAGTTAAACCTCGACCAATCGCTAGTCCTAATTGCCGGTTACGACTTTGATTATCGGTACAGGTCAGAATCAAATCACCAATGCCTGATAAACCAAACATTGTTTCAGTTTCAGCACCTAAACTAGCCGCGAAACGTAATATTTCAGCCATGCCTCGGGTAATCAATGCAGCGCGTGCATTGGCTCCAAAACCTAAACCATCAGCAATACCGGCACTAATCGCTAATACATTTTTAACCGTACCGCCAATCTGTACACCTAATACATCTGATGAAGTATAAATCCGTAACGTGGCGCTATGCATTGCCGCAGCAAGCGATTGATTAAACGCGTTATCTGCTGAGGCCACCGTCATCGCAGTAGGTAAACCCTTAGCGACCTCTACTGCAAAAGAAGGGCCTGATATCACTGCCAAAGCATGTGACTCACCTAAAATATCCGCAGCGGTTTCATCTAAAAACCGCCCCGTTTCAGGTGTTAAGCCTTTTGTGGCCCAGCTAACAGCCGTACCGTCGACAATAAAGGGTTTTATCTGCTTCAACATATCACTAAATGCAACACTCGGTACTGATACCAAGATATGTTTTGCTCGACTTACTGCTTGCTCAAAATCAGCGACCACGGTCAAAGAGTCGGGAAAAGAAAGTCCAGACAAATAACGTTCATTACTGTGTGCCCGTTGCATCTCTATTAGATGCGCTTCATTTCTTCCCCACAACAAAACCTCATTACCATTTCTAGCAATGGCAATAGCTAAAGCTGTTCCCCATGCTCCGGCACCAATGACCAGAGTAGGGAATAGATTTAAGGTCGACTCAGCCAAGGTTTTAGTGTGTTGTTGCTTTGTCAGCAGCTTGTTTCTTAGCTTGCTCAAGTTGATTCATATATAAAGCATCAAAGTTRACAGGTGCTAATACTAATTGTGGGAAACCACCTTTTAATACGATATCTGAAATAACTTCACGTGCAAAAGGGAATAGCGTATTTGGACAGTAACTACCAATAAGCGGACCCATTTCTTGGTCGCTATAGCCTGTTAGTGAAAAGATACCTGCTTGCTTAACTTCTGCAAGAAAAGCAACTTTGTCATCAACCTTAGCCGTAACGGTTACCACTAATGTTATTTCATGGTTATCGTCATCAATGCGCACGTATTCATTGCTCATTTGTAAGTCTAATTTTGGCTGCCATTCTGCACGGAAAATATCAGGTGAATTAGGTGTTTCAAATGAGATATCTTTTGTATAGATTTTTTGAATTACAAAGCGTGCTTGTTCTTGTTCTGATGATGCTTTTTCTTCAGCCATGAGGGTTCCTTAAAAACGTAATAATTATGACTCAGCTAATAAGCTGTCTAGTCGTTTAGATTGATTTAATGCTACTAGATCAGTGTATCCACCAATAGCATTATTGTTTATAAATATCTGCGGCACCGTTCGTTGCCGACTTTTTTTCATCATTTCTTGACGCTTAACAGGATCCAAGTCAACTCGGATCTCCGTATATTTCACGCCTTTTCGATCTAACATCTGTTTTGCCATTACACAGTAAGGACAATGTGCAGATGAGTAAATTTCAACCTTTGCCATTATAAATCAGACTTATGAGAACAAAGGTAATTTAGCATCACGCCAGCTGTTTAAGCCACCATTAAGCACATGAATATTGGTGAAGCCTTTCTTTTGTAGTTGTTTTGCCGCCGTGCGTGCACGTTGTCCACTAGCACAAATTAAAACAATCGCTTTTTCTGTATCTTTTAATGACACGTCATCATCTATTTTCGACAAGGGCAAACTAATAGAATCTGCAATATGCTCTTTAGTATATTCAGCGGTATCTCTTACATCTAAGAACAGGCCTTTTTGTTGATTAACAATCTGAACTGCTTGAGCTGCTGCTATATTATTAACCCCTGATAATTTCCGGTTTAATTGATCTGACATAACCATGAATAACAAGACGACAAATGCCGTGACAAGAATCCAATGATTAATAATAAATTCACCCAAATGTTCCATGTTTAACCTTTATATATAAATCGTATTACAATGTGTTCGAACAAAATACATCACGCATCAATTCAATCAACCGTAATATGCGTTCATCTTTTACTCGATAATAAATACGGTTGGCATCTCGGCGAGATGCTAGCACATCTTTATCTCTCAATTTAGCTAGGTGTTGGGACACATTACTTTGCGTTGTGCCCACATAATCAACAATATCTTGCACTGTTAACTCTTTTTTCCCTAAGCCACATAAAATTTTAAGGCGTAAGGGATGCGACATCGCTTTTAATGCATAAGCTGCGCGTTCAATATCACGATCATGCTCAATAAGCGTATTATCTTCAACGTTTGCCACAAGTACACCACGTAATTACATGACTGCAATTAGTCACAAAAGCCCATATAATACACGGCATTTTCAATGATTTGCATGTATTGTGTTGATATAAGCATTCTAGCAAGCCTTTTTCTGATGATACAATCAGCTATTTAAAAGACACTAACCCCTTATAAGGATTATTTCATGAGCCACCCGCATCGCCCGCTAGCACTTATCATCTTAGATGGCTGGGGATTTAGTGAAGATCCAAACAACAATGCGATTTATACCGCTAAGACGCCTATTTGGGATTCACTTTGGCAGGACTATCCGCATACCTTAATTAGCGCTTCTGGCGCAGGTGTTGGCTTGCCTGGCGAACAAATGGGTAACTCCGAAGTAGGCCACCTCAATATTGGCGCAGGCCGAGTGGTATATCAAGACTTCACCCGTATTAGCCG
The DNA here is from genome assembly GCA_002402245.1 of Gammaproteobacteria bacterium. Lineage (GTDB taxonomy): Bacteria > Pseudomonadota > Gammaproteobacteria > Nitrosococcales > Methylophagaceae. Next base: position 3,915 of record NVVP01000066.1, read on the forward strand.
TGCGATTGAAACGGGAGATTTTTTCAATAACCCCACCCTGACACAAGGTGTTGATAAGGCATTAGAAAATAATAAATCAGTACATATATTAGGCTTGTTATCTGCCGGAGGCGTTCATAGCCACGAACAGCACCTACAGGCAATGGTCAAAATAGCGGTAGATCGTGGTATTAAAAATGTTTATGTTCACGCCTTTCTTGATGGCCGAGATACCCCTCCTAAAAGTGCTCAAGCATCAATTGATACCATGGAAGCAAGCTTCAAAACACTCGGCGGAGGACAGTTTGCATCAATTATTGGTCGTTTTTACGCAATGGATCGCGATAATCGCTGGAGTCGTGTTGAAAAAGCCTACCAACTCATCACCGAAGGTAACGCCGAGTTCCATGCAGATGATGCCTCATCAGCTCTTGCCATGGCTTATGCGCGAGAAGAAACCGATGAATTTGTAAATGCGACCGCAATTGGTAAGCAATCAATCAAAGTAGAAGAGGGCGATGCGGTTATTTTCATGAACTTTCGTTCAGATCGTGCCCGTGAATTAACCCAAAGTTTCATCCAGCCTGATTTTAATGATTTTGAACGCCCTCGCTCACTTAAATTAGCAGCGTTTGTCACCCTAACAGAATATAAAAAAGACTTTACCGCTCCTATTGCTTTTCCTTCTGAGCAATTAGATAACGTACTGGGTGAATATTTATCATCACTAGGCCTACGTCAATTACGTATTGCTGAAACAGAAAAATATGCTCACGTCACCTTCTTCTTTAATGGTGGCCGTGATGAACCTTTTGAAGGCGAAGACCGCATTCTAGTCCCATCACCTCAAGTCAGAACCTATGATTTGCAACCTGCAATGCATGCGCCTGAATTAGCAGACAAATTAATCGCGGCTATTCTAGATAAAAAATACGATGCCATTATCTGTAATTTTGCTAATGCCGACATGGTAGGCCATACCGGTAATTTTGATGCCGCTGTTGAAGCTGTTGAGGTCTTAGACACGTGTCTTGGCCGCATCTGGCAAGCTCTACAACAGGTCGGAGGAGAAATGCTAGTCACTGCCGATCACGGTAATGCTGAACGTATGGTCAATGAACAAACAGGGCAAGCGCATACAGCACATACCAGTAACCTAGTTCCCTTTATCTATGTTGGCCGAGAAGCACAATGTGCCGAAAATGGAGCCCTTGCTGATATTGCCCCCACCATGTTGTCATTAATGGACTTAGCTATTCCAACTGAAATGGGCACCCATGTGCTTGTTTCAACAAAATAGCTTCGCCTTATTATTATGTTTAAATTTATTGTCTACTTAGCATGTGCAATAACCGTCATGCCTGCTTATGCAGATAGTCAAAATACCTCGCAAAAATTAGATTCTGTACAGACAGAAATAGAGACTATAAATCAAGATGTCAGTAAGAATAAAGTATCGAGAGATAGCTTATTTAAACAGCTAAAACAACAAAGTAAGGCTGTATCAAAATCTAATAAAACACTGTTAGAACTGAAAATAAATCTGGCAGAGAAACAACAAAAACTGACTCAATTACAATCACAAGTAGAATCAAAAAATAGTGACCACAAACAACAACTAGAAGCGCTTAACCATCAAATTCGCACCGCCTTTATCAATGGCCAACCAAGCTACTTACAAGTAGTTCTAAATCAACATGATCCCGCTAGTTTGTCACGTAGTTCACAATATTTTCACTACTTCAATACTGCTAGAAAAAAACAATTAAGTGATATCAGCGAGGTACTTTCGAGCCTATCTTTTGACCAAAAAACACTTTTTACCGCTCAAAAACAACAACAACAATTATATAAACAGCAACAACACGTTCGGCAACAACTACTTAGTCAAACTAAAAACCGTAAAAAAACCCTCGCGGCATTAGATGCCAAAATAGATAACCAAGCATCTCGTTTAAGTACCTTGCGTCAACAAGAACAGTCATTACAGACTTTACTAAGCTCTCTAAAAAAAGCACCTGTCACGCCCCTAGCTAACCCGGTTAAAAATAACACTGCTTTTGCTAAACGCATGGGTCGCTTATCATGGCCTATTACAGGAAAAGTCCTTGCACCCTATGGTAGTTCAAGAAATGTTGGTAAACTCACATGGCAAGGTATTTTAATTTCGGCACCAACAGGAAGTAGTGTGCAGGCTGCAGCACCAGGAACAGTCATCTTTTCAGACTGGTTACGCGGCTTTGGTCTATTAGTTATCATTGATCATGGTGATAAATATATGACTTTATATGGATACAATGACACTTTATTAAAACAAGTGGGTGATACCGTTACCGGTGGGGAACTTATCGCTCAAAGTGGCGACAAAGGTATTGCTCAATATGCGGGTTTATATTTTGAAATCCGCCATAAGGGCAGCCCAACTAATCCACTTAAATGGTTGGACAAACATAGTTAATTCAAATTTAGGACAAAAGTATGAGCTTTTTAAAACGTGACTTTGGTTTAATTGCAGCAGGCGCAATCTTGGGAGCAACCGTTGTTTTTGGTCCCATGGTCTTTGCAGAAAAAACCGTACAGCCTGATTTACCTTTAGAAGAATTACGTGCTTTCTCAGAAATTTTTGGTCGTATAAAAAGTAATTACGTCGAACCGGTCGAAGATAAAGAGTTGCTCCAAAATGCTATCCGAGGCATGCTTTCTGGCCTAGATCCCCATTCAACCTACCTTGACTTAGATGACTTTAAGGACTTACGTGAAGGTACATCCGGAGAATTTGGTGGCTTAGGTATTGAAGTCACTATGGAAGATGGCTTTGTCAAAGTCGTATCACCTATTGATGATACCCCGGCAGCAGAAGCGGGCGTAATGTCAGGTGATTTAATTATTCGTCTCGATGACACCCCAGTTAAAGGCTTAACGCTAAATGAAGCTGTAGATATAATGAGAGGGAAACCCGATAGTAAGTTATTACTAACTATTATCAGAGACGGCGAAGATAAGCCACTTAAAATTGAACTTACTCGCGCCATTATTAAAGTTAAAAGTATTAAACAAAAAATGCTTGAGCCTGGTTTTGGCTATGTCCGAATCAGTACTTTTGCCAGCCGCACAGGTGCAAGTCTAAAAGAAGCKATTGATACTTTAAAAGAAGAMAATGATGGTTCACTTAAAGGTCTGGTACTTGATTTACGTAATAATCCAGGYGGTTTATTAACWGCAGCWGTTGAAGTTTCTGAYGCGTTTATTACTAAAGGATTAATCGTTTACACAGAAGGYCGTGTRCAAAACTCKAATCAAAAATTTAATGCYAAACCTAATGAYGTTCTAAAAGGTGCTCCCTTAGTTGTSTTGGTTAACGGMGGCTCAGCATCCGCATCAGAAATAGTGGCAGGAGCRYTACAGGATCATGAYCGTGCWGTCATTATTGGYASYAAAACATTCGGTAAAGGCTCAGTACAAACTGTTATGCCRCTRACYAATGATACAGCCGTTAAAATGACCACAGCACGTTAYTTTACTCCATCAGGTCGCTCTATCCAGGCAGAAGGTATTGTGCCWGATATTGAACTTGAGGCMGTTAAAATTACTGCCAGAGAAAAAAGTGGTTTTCAACTTTTACGAGAAAAAGATCTAACTAAACACTTGGAGAATGAATCAAGTGAGCAAGAAGATGGCCAGGGTGCAGAAGAAGGTTCTGAGACCGCTAAGACAGATGAAAAAGAACAGTTACCTCTAGCCGTTCGTGACTATGCATTGTCAGAAGCATTAAACTTGCTTAAAGGCATGGCTATTTTAGCGCCGCACAAATAATATTATTATGAATCCTACCGTTCTTATCCCGCTTGCCAATGGATGTGAAGAACTAGAAGCTGTCACCTTTACCGATCTTCTTCGGCGGGCAGATATTAATGTTATTACTGCGAGTTTAGAAGAAAATATGCTTATTACGGCAAGCCGAGGCATGCACCTAACAGCGGATACCACACTTGAAAATGTCATTTATGATGACTTCGATATGATTATTCTGCCGGGTGGCATGCCCGGCACCACTAATCTCAACAACAGTGCCTCTATCCACGCAATATTAAAGCGCATGCATCAAGAGAAAAAGATGATTGCAGCTATCTGTGCGGCACCTTTGGTACTCGCACATGCTGGTTTATTGGATGGTAAAAAGGTTACCTGCTTTCCTGGGGTACTCAATCCCGCAGATTGGCCATCAATCACTATCAGTCAAGAGGCGATTGTAATTGATGAGCACTTATTAACTTCACAAAGCCCCGGCACCGCAATGGATTTCGCCCTAATTATTATTGAACAACTTAAGGGTAAAGACTTTCGTGACCGTGTTGAGGTAGAATTAGTTCGCACTCAATTATAAGCTTCTAGGAAACTATTTCTATGCAATTATCTGAGCTCACTATTTTACTCATTGAACCTTCTGTCCCACAACGAAAAATAATCATTTCGCACTTAAAGGAAGAAGGTGTAGAAAAAATTGATGGTGTGACCACAGGTAAAGAAGCGCTTGATTTCATTAAGCAATATCCACCCGATCTGGTCATTAGTGCAATGTATCTCTCTGATATGACCGCAACAGACTTACTGCTGACAATGCGAGAAACCGATAGGTTTGAAGATACGCATTTTATGTTGGTTTCAAGCGAAGCTAGTTTTTCAGCTCTTGATCCGATTAGACAAGCAGGGCTTATCGCTATTTTGCCCAAACCCTTTGACCATGCGGATTTAAGCCGAGCATTACGCAGTACCATCAGCTATATCGACCCAGAAGAGCTTGAACTTGAAAGCTACGATGTCACCGAGCTTAATGTATTAGTTGTTGATGATAGTCTTACCGCTCGTAATCATGTTTCTAGAATACTCAAAAGCTTAGGCATCGAAAAAATTCAAACAGCCAACAATGGTGCTGAAGCCACAAAAATACTAGTAAGTGAAGACTTTGATTTAATTGTCACTGATCTCAATATGCCAGAAATGGATGGCCAGCAATTGGTTGAGTTTGTTCGTACTGAAATGGGCAATAGTTATGTACCGATTCTAATGGTAACCAGTGAAGAAGATGAAGCCCGACTGAGTAATGTGCAGCAAGCAGGTGTATCCGCTATCGTAGATAAACCGTTTGATCCCGACTCCATTCGTGAAGTTCTTTACCGGATATTAGAGGGGCAGGGCTAAACAGCCTGCTTACCTAGGGTAATAAATGTCTGTAGATAGTTAATAGCCATATTACTTTCTCGCATAGCTGCAAACAGTGTTTTCTGCAAGCCATGCTTGCCTAAACTGACCGTAGTCACGGGTAATTGCTGACAATATTCATTAGCTAACCAGCTAGGTAGCACGGTGACGCCTCGCTTTAAAGCAACCATCTGCACCATAATATCTAGAGAAGCTATGCCCTTGGTTTTAGGGCTTATTAATGCAGGCAGTAAAAACTGAGTAAAAATATCTAAACGATCATGAGGCACCGGAAAAGTTAACAATGTTTCATTTATTAGATCTTCAGCGAAGATCGACTCATTTACAGACAAACTATGATCATCAGGTACTAACAAAACCAACTCATAATCAAATAACGGCTCGTAAATTACTGCCTTATTTCTCACTACATCGGGGGTTACCAGTAAATCAACATGGTGATTTAACAAGCCCTCTAAACCCGAAAACTGAAATTTATTAACAATATCTACATCCATGTCGGGTAAAGCAACTAAGAAATTAGCCAAGATACCTTTGAGCCATTCGTGACAGGGATGGCATTCCACCCCAATACGTAACATGCCTTGCCGGCCTTCACCGTACGCCTGTAGTGTTTGCTCTGTTTTCTCCAACACCGGAAGTAACTGCCTAGCGGTTTGCAACAATAACTCTCCACCTTGAGTTAAACGTAGCTGCCGGCCCTCTCGCTGCCACAACGCAACCCCTAACTTTTTTTCTAAATAGCGAATTTGATGCGATAGCGCAGGCTGAGTTAAAAACAAGGCATTAGCAGCCTCGGTTAAGGTGCCATTATCAGCCAAGGCTTGTATTATTTTTAAGTGTGCCCGCTCAATCATGAATATTTCTTATAGATAAGGTGAAAATCATCATTATTACTCATGAGTTAGCTTGCCTACAATAGCTGTTTTTCACATTCATGCTAAAAGGTAACACCATGGCCACCACACATAACCTAGGCTTTCCAAGAATAGGTAAGCAACGCGAACTTAAGTTTGCATTAGAATCATACTGGCGAGGAGATAGCTCACAACAGACATTAAAGGATATCGGGCAATCACTGCGTCAAGCGCACTGGGAAATTCAATCACAGTGTGACTATGTGCCTGTAGGTGACTTTTCTTTTTATGACCATGTTTTAGATAATAGCGCTCTATTTGGCAACTTGCCTCAGCGTATCGATCAACACGCGAATGAACTCGATCGTTATTTTCAAGTCGCGCGAGGACAAGCTCAAGCAGACAATCAATGCCAACATAGTGCGGCAGGTGAAATGACTAAGTGGTTCGACACCAATTATCATTACATTGTGCCTGAATTTAGTGCTGAAACGACCTTCAACTTAAATCCTGCGTCATTGCTTAATCAAATTCAACAAGCTAAAGCACAAAACATCACTATCAAACCGGTAATTCTAGGCCCTGTAAGCTATTTATGGCTTGGTAAAACAAAAGACGATACTGACAAACTCAGCCTACTTGATGACCTCATTTGCCACTATGAACAGTTACTCATTTTATTAGCTGAAGAGGGCATTGAATGGTTGCAAATTGATGAGCCTATTTTAGTCACTGAACTTGATCATTCATGGCAGCATGCATTGAAACAAGCTTATTTTTCATTACATAAATCACCGGTTAAATTGCTATTAACCAGCTACTTTGGTGAATTAAAAGAAAATCTTCACCTTGCCTGTGAATTACCTGTGGCAGGTTTACACCTTGATGCAATCAATGCATTTGAAGAAATCACCCAAGTAATAGATTGGTTAGCACCTCATAAAGTACTTTCATTAGGCGTTATTAATGGTCGTAATATTTGGACAACAGATCTAAGTGCAACACTTGATTGGTTAGAGCCCCTGCATAGCCGCTTGCAAGATAGATTATGGCTAGCACCTTCTTGCTCTCTACTGCATGTTCCCGTTGATTTAGATAATGAAGAAAACCTTGATGATGATATAAAGTCATGGCTCGCCTTTGCGGTACAAAAACTAGATGAGCTCAATGTGCTAGCAATCGCGCTGAATGAAGGCCGTGATGCTGTTGCTGAAGAGTTAGTTTTAAATGCAATTTCCATTAACTCTCGCAAGCAATCTAGTCGCGTGCATAACCCTATTGTTAAATCACGTGTCCTCAGTATTACGGCTGATTTAGCCAATCGACAAAGCAATTATCAATCGCGAGTGACCATTCAAAAACGACGGTTTAATTTACCTTTATTCCCCACCACCACTATTGGCTCATTCCCACAAACACCAGAAATTCGTCAAGCACGCAAACAATTTCGTTTGGGCGAGATTGATGAGCAACACTACCAACAGTTTATTAAAAACGAAATCATACACGCCATCGAACAACAAGAGGTCTTGGGCTTAGATGTACTGGTTCATGGTGAAGCTGAGCGTAACGACATGGTGGAATATTTTGGTCAACAACTCGATGGTTACGCCTTTAGCCAATTTGGCTGGGTACAATCCTATGGTTCACGTTGCGTAAAACCGCCCATTATTTTTGGTGATATTTCACGCCCCAAACCGATGACCGTTGACTGGGCAACGTATGCACAATCATTAAGCAACAAACCTGTTAAAGGCATGCTTACTGGCTCTGTGACCCTCTTAAACTGGTCCTTTGTACGTGACGATCAGCCGCGATCTCAAACCTGCCTGCAACTGGCTCTAGCGATTCGCGATGAAGTGCTTGATTTAGAAGCCGCAGGCATCCGCATTATTCAAATTGACGAAGCCGCCTTGCGTGAAGGCTTGCCCTTGCGTCAATCACAATGGCAAAGCTATCTTGATTAGGCGGTCAAAAGCTTTAAAATCACCGCTAACGGCGTGCATGATCAAACCCAAATTCATACCCATATGTGTTATTCCGAATTTAATGACATTATAAAAGCCATCGCCGATATGGATGCCGATGTCATCACCATTGAAACCTCTCGTT
>NVVP01000003.1 GCA_002402245.1 Gammaproteobacteria bacterium
CTCGGCCTGCACCGGCACCTAATACGGCAGAACCTGCCACTGCCCATCTTGCTTGCCGACCATACCGTGATTTAACACCCTCAATACGTGAACGGGCTAAGCCTAGATTTTCTTGCTTGGAGCGTTGATTACGTAGCCGTGTTTTTTGTTTTTCAAGCTGCTTTAAATAACGGTTAAGGTTTTTAACTTCACCGCCATTTTGCTTAAGTGCGTGTGATTCTTGTTGCAGTGCTCGGCGGTTTTCATTTAAACGTTGTTTTTGGTTGGTTAACTGCCGTTGCAGCTTAATCATTTCGCGGTGTTTAGTTTTAAATCCTTTGCCTCCACTACCCAGTTTATCCAGCTGCTTTTGTAAGCTAGTCACTTTGCTTGTGGTGCCGACAATATCTTTTTGAGTTTGACGAAAAGAAGTAGCCAAGCCTTTAAACGCTGAACCTTGTTTACTTAGCTTATTGAGTTCGCCTATTTTTTTATTAATACCATTAATGCTTTTATCAAAGCCCATGGCTTTTTTAGTGGCCTTAGCTGCATTACCACCGAACTTATCTGTTAACGACAGTATTACACCGAATTTAATTAGATCGTTGCTCATGGGGCACCTGTGGCTTGGTTATGACGGGTAACGGCTTTAGCGTGTTTGTTTAGCATTTGTTGCAATGTCAGCGCGCCAATGTCGGCGCGCGTCCATTTGTTAATAAAAGCAAGATCGGCTTCAATATCATCTAAATCAATCTCGCTTAACTCGGCCAGCTGAGCCTGTCTATCGGTTTGATAGCTCAGATAACCAAGCTGGCTTACATAAAAGCTGCTAATGCCATGCTAAGAGGGATTAGATCGCTCATTTTCATAGAATCAAAATCAGATTCAAACAGTTCTTCATCTGCAATACGAGGGATCAAAACAGGTAATACAGCCACCTGATCTAAGTCACTGATGCTAAATTGTTCCAGCTGCTTATACACCGGCTCATTTAACGTTATTTTTACAATTGAGCTCACTCCATCACGTTTAATGGGTGAGTTTAAAATAACAATCACCTTGTCACCTTTTTTTTCAATACGATCTGGTGTTGCCTTTTGTTCTTCTTTTTTAGCTGCCATGATGGCTCCTTAGTAGTCGTAACCCATGTTTTGACGGTGTACTTGCATCAAATCATTTTCACCCACACGGTGAATGAGTCGTAATGGTTGAATGTCATAGATAACTTCATTGGCGATACGCAATAAATATTGCTCATCAATAGAAATCTTAATAGTGACATCGGCTTTCTCGCTTGATTTTTGTTCGCCTAAATCAATTGAGGTGATACGTCCACGCATCAGGGCATTTAACCCTGTTGGCGTATCGGAATCAGAGTTATCTAATGATGCCATCCAGCGAAAAGGCACGCGCTGACCCACCGACACCCCTATTTTTGTTAGATAAACAGGGTTCAGTTTAGTTAGATGAATTTCAGCTTCAAGCTTATTAAAACCAAGGGCCACATCGGCTTCAAAGTTCATGCCGCCGATTTGCATATCATCTGTTTTTTCTTCAATCGTAGGCAGAGTGATGCTAGTGACTTGGCCGTATAAATCTGTACTATTATCAATAGACAGCTCGCCGCCGCGATGTACGTGTTGCTTAGCCATAATGTGCTCCTATTTAAGGTAATGCGTTAAGTAAATAGCTGCCTGTATTCACAGCGTAAAAGTGGGGCTGCTCAAGTGGAGGCGGCACGGTATAGTCATAATGCAGATGAAGCTGGCCATCACGTAATGTGGTGATGTCGTTATAGCCTTCAGCATAATAGGCTTTGCCGCCGAGCAGTTCTTCTCGCACTGTTTCTTGGTCCAGTACGCGTTGAACTTCATCAAGTAGCGTGGTGGTTAATGCAGGCACTAATTTGTTAGCCATCACTGCAAACTGAGCTTCTGAAATCGTTTCAAGCAATTGATCGCCTTTTCTTACTACCGATTCAAATGCGTATTCAGCTTCAGCAGACGTAGTACGACACCCCCAGAAACGCCAACCATCGCGTTTAATGATCGTGGTTATTTCATTTTCATTAAGGTAATTAGCTGTCGTGTTGGGGTCGGTAAAGTCCCAATCAACCGCATCCGTTACGCCGCTAATATTGGTTTGAATAGGCTGGTTAGATAAGCAGCGAGCAATGCCTTTATCTTGATCTGTTAAGGCGCGCAAGCCTAGTGCTGATGCAACGGTACGAATACTTTGCTCGGCATGATCATCAAACGATGGATAAATAAGCATAAGACGTTTACTGCCAAAATTAGCACGATAAGCGACGGCTTCAGCGGCGGTATCAGCCAAGGCTAAACCATAATAAAACCCCCGTGTTTTATCCGCCATGCTGACCATTTCTTGTGCCAACGTTAAGGTTTCTAATCCCGGTGCACCTAAAATTCTAGGTTTAAAACCATATTGAGCCTGTGCTGCTTCAAGTGATCGAACACCTAATATTTTGTTGGCTTCCATTTCAGCATCATCAGCTGCGGTAGCTGGAATTGGCACCACTAAAATACGCGGTGCAATTTGATCATAAATAGAATCTAACGCAATTTTTAACGTGCCTTCTTCACCTGCTAATTCTCGACCTGTTGTACCGGTTAAGAATGTAGGTTTAAAGTACTCAAATGTATCTGAGTCTGCATCATCGCCCATGGTGGCAATCATGCCGATACTGGAAAAGTCAGCCCGACGATAATAGACGGGGCCTTCTGTTAGTTCATGCTGTGTAATACCGTGGAAATAGGCCATTTTAATAAATACTCCGTGGTTATAGGCTTAGGTTAAGATGCGTCAAAATTGACAGTGACAGCATCAATGTCGGCTTGGGTAGCGGTGTCAGGCAAGTCTCTTATTTGTGCTTTTGCTATCTCACCTAGTTGTAATGCAGCTAACTTATGAGTGATACCGTCTTTTCTGACTTGTTGAAGTTGGGCGGTTGTATGAAGTGGATTAATCCATGCCCTACCTTCATCAGAGCTACATTTAAAAGGCCAATCGTCACCAGATCCTGCTGTGCCGTCCAAATTTAATTGGTCTTCAATTTCAGATTGATATAAGCGAGGAGAACCCAATGCATCAGAATAAAACCCACCTGTTATCTGGTTTTTTACTGCCGTCTTAACTTCGGCTATTTTTATATGTTTAGCCGTAGATAAAACAAAAGCGGGTTGAAAATCAATTATCGATTTTAATTCAGCATCGTATGCTTTAGAGGTTTGATTTTGAGATAGCGTCAGCGCAATAGCATTACTCACCTCTATTGCATTAGCCGGAATAGAGTGAATATCTTTAAGCCACAAATGCTCAAAGGTACCGTTTTCTTTTAACGTTATAGTTTTCATATTAATAACCTATTGCAAAATAAACGGGTTTAATATTATGTGCTGAATGATTAGGCGCTTCTTGTTTAACTGAAATAGTGCTGGTTGTTTTTGCAGTTAAAATCCAAAAAGCATCATCTGTTCCAGATGTTGATTCTGTGCTGACAAGGGTCGTTAAGTTCAGATTTGGGAAGGGGATAAGTAAAGTCATTGTTTGCACCGAGCCCGCACTTGTAAGTACGGTTCCTGAACCCCACTGGATAATTAACCCTCCTAGCCAGCTTGGAAAAACGATAAAGCCATTGCCCGCCCCCCAAAAAGCGAAGCCTAACCTCATTTTTTTAGGGGTAATAAAGGCTGTATCATTACTACCTGCTTCAGCTTCTGCTTGAGTAGCAATTCTCGCGATACCGGGCACGGTTGTGGATGCTGATTGCACCAGGTTAAGAATCGCTTGCTTTACTCGCAGGGCTGACCATGCCCGCACCGTGGAAGCGGTACCGGCTTGTGCCTCGGCTTGACTCACCGTATTGCTTTTCAATAAATATTGATTGTGAGGATTTGAAGTGCTGACGTGACTAGTTAACTGACTGCCTAAAACACTCAGTAGCTGACTAGGGGTAACAGCGGTATCGATTGATGGCGCGGCTAAATCATTCGCATCTGAAATACGGATAACGCCTCGCTTTTCAGGTGTAGCAAGTGGAAAGTTAAACCCGCCTGTTCCGTTTATGGTGATACTGTCTTCGGGTAAGGATATTAAACTCAAATCGAAGGCGAGTAATAAATCAACCGCAGAAGATTTATACGCCAGTACTTTGTCTGATTTACTCCAAACTGCTAATAGGGTGCCATCGGACAGATAAAACCCTATTTCTTTTACCCAATAATCCAGAGTGGTACTTTCTTCAATACCTGCGAGGTGAAATTGATTGGTACCGATAGTTTGTCCCTCAACTGATACTCTATTAATTTCATTTTGAAGTTCAGTGGCAGTGTCATCAGGATCCCAAGCGCTATCACCTAGCGCTATTTCAGTTATTACACCTTGGAATCCATTTCCTCCAGCCAAAATAGCTGCAAGGCCGACGTTAGTGATGATTGGCACGAGTATGTCACTCATTAAATAGCCTCCATTTGTATTTGAATAATTGTTAATGCACGGCTAAAACACGCTAGCCCCATAGTTTTATTGGTATGCGGTTGCTGCTTAGCGTTTGCAATGGTTTGACTTATCGCAGCCATTGAACTGATCGCCGCTATGCCGATAGAACGTGTGAAAAAAATACCTATTTTTATGTCATATTCACTTCGTACCGGCTTTGCTCTATTCACTTTCCGTTTTATCAAGTTGTAGGTGCTTTCAGAAAGGATCGTGTCACTTAAATCTAGCGCTTTATTAACAACCGTTTCCAGTGAAAAATGATGGGGAACGCCATTTTCTTTCCAGCTTTCGCTTATAGAAAGCTGAACGCCTAATGGTTCCAGTGTTTTTTTAATTCCGTGAACCGTACCTCTAAATGCTTGAGCTTCGGGCGCGGCCTCAATCACATCTCGTTTTATTTGCTCACTCCAATCTGCCTGCCATTCATCAACACCGCGTTCCCACGCTAATAAAGTCAGCAGATAAGCAGGGCAGCGTTGTGGGTCTTTATACGTGGCAATTTCATCAAAGCGATCAGAAGGCATGGCCGATAACACCGCTTGATGCATTACTTTTTCGTGAGCTGAGGCATTAGGTGGCAATAAATTAGTCATTAACAATCCCTTGGCTAATCGTTGTCGCGGTACAAATAGCGACTGAGTCCCATGCAATTAATAGATCTTGCTCCCAACCTAATAATTCAACACTCTGCACACCCGCTACATGCAGTGCTTTATCTAATCCTGACACGGCGATATCTAAACCAAGCCGCTTACGCTCTGCAACATAAATGTCGAGTGCAGCACTGGCCTCGTTAACTGATATTTGATGATCAACACCGGGGTAAAAATTTAATATGGCCCCAACTTGATAATTAATAACAGTAGCGGCTTTAAGCGCTAAAAAATCAGTGAGTGGTCGCTGTTTATCAGCAGATAAATGGGTGTTAACCGTCGCTAATAAATCAGCATCAGCAATACCGCTTTCGTTATTAGCTAAAATAACGCCTAAGACGTGATCAGGCCGTGGGTTATCAAGCCCTAAATCATCAGTAACATCAAAATAAATACGATCGCCTTCTCGTCCCCATGCTTCAAAAGTGGGGGTTTTGAAATTAGCATCGAGTACCTCTGAGCTAGCGGCATAAGCATGATAACGGTACATTTCAAGTGCACCGGCTGTATTTCTGGCCTCCCAGCTTAGTGCCACACGATAACGAAAGCGTTCAAGCGCTTCATTTTCTTGCCGGTAAACTTGCATAGTCGCCCCGATGTGCTCTACTTCTGCTTCATCGGCATAGGCTAAAAAGCTATTTAATGCCATAGTGGCCGCGCGTAATTCTTGTTGCCAAATAACGTAAGCTTGAGCTTCAAATTGTTTAAGCTGGGGATCAGACTCGAGTAACGGATTAAATTCGTCCTCCGTTAGCTCATGATATTTATCGATGATTTGTTGAAGGATATCTTCAGGATCGCGTATAAAAGCAGCGTGTGGGGCAGGTAGTTCACTTAAAGGGAACGCAACAGCCGGGCTTATTTGATTACTGGACATTAGCTACCCCGCTGGCAGTAAGATCTAACAATAAAGTGCCTTGATCAGTGGCTATAGTAATGTGTTGCTGGCCGTCACTCTGACCTTGAAATTTCACGCTTTTAATACTGTTAATTCTAGGTTCCCACTGGTGAACAGCGTGTGCTACTCCCGCTATAACACGCATAGCCGTGGTAGGCGTTTGAGCTTCATCAAGTAAGTCAGGAATGATCGAACCATAATCTCTACGCAACACCCGCGTACCGATCGGTGTGGTGATAATATCCAGCACACTTTGCTGAATGTGCAGCTTGGCATTAATAGGCTGATAGTTTTTATTGCTAATACCTTGCATGGCTACACCTTGCTAGGCTTATTAGTGTTTACACCACCACCGAAATGGTCGCCAGTGTTTTGTAGATGAGGATGATTTATGAAGCTAACACCATCGATATTCATATCGCCGTTATCGGCCTCAATACTGAGGGTGTCAGCCGTTAAGTTAAGGGTTGAGCTCGCCGCAATAGTGATGTTGTCAGCCGCCAAGTTAATGGTTTGTGCCGAAACCTTGACCGCGCCCACAGCTTGAACGTTTAAAACATGATCCTGCTTGTCATAGCTGACAACGGATCCATCTTCAAATTTATAGTTTTTAACGTCTTTGCTATTAGTGGGGTTCGGGTTTAACTTCGAGTTAATAGCACCAATGATGATGCCTTGTCGTAAATCACCACAAGGACAGACAATTAAAACTTGTTCACCTGGTTCATATAAATCACCGCTTTTATTGCTGCCAGCACGTGGCGCGGTCGCTACTAATTCAGTTGTGGATGCACCATCGATATCAACAATATACGTGCCAGTAGCTTCATTAACGCTGACGATATTGCCGACCTCAATTAGTTGAGCAAGCTGCTGTTGAATTAGGGCGAGTTGTTTCATGCTGCAATGCTTGCATTATTTACTTTTAAAGTCTTTACAGCAGACCGCGCTTAATTGATTAGGCGCGGTCTAGGTCTTCGACGAACTGTTTAGTGATATTTATAAGCTTATTTTTATCCTGACTAGTCACCCCAATAAGTGGCCGTGAGGTGTATTGGATTACTCGGTTGCCGACTTGTTGACGTTTACCATGATGGTGAATACTGGCAATGCGAGCAGTGTGGCCACTATAGCCAGCTGCAGCCATCGTATCTGAGGTTCTAACCTTGAAATGCTTGTTGCTGCGTAGCTTGCGCATCATTGCCATGCTTGATTTATTACGGCGTGCGGTCCATCTATCACCTGATGGTGTTACCTGTTTTTTTATACGCGATTGGTTTTGCTGGCGAATAGTGTTTATTAACAGTTTAAGCAGTTGCGTGCGTTCTTTGGCCGTTAAACCTAATGGGATATGCTCAGCCAAGCTCAGTGTTTGCGCCACGATTAGTCGTCGTCACTGGCGGGGTGGGTAAACTCGATATCGTTAAGCACAATGCTATCAAAAGCGGGTGATCCTGCGGTAAGTGAATCAGGCACTGGGCTAGCCATTGCTTTTTGTCCCATCTCGCCGACATTAACTTTATCTAACCAATCAAAGGTAAAATAATAATCAAAGGTATCATGGCTAATTCTTAATGCTTCAAATTTAATATCGTCACGCAAGGCATAACCTTGAGTTTCAGCCCATTTATAAATGAGTTGAGCATAGCCGCTAGCATCATCACTGCGTTCATTAAACGCCACTAAAAGAGTTAAAAATCCTGACGCTATATTACCTTCAACGTGATAACGCGAGTTAGGCAGTACATCAACAATATAGTCATCGCGTTTTATTTTGGTATGTTCATCAATAAAATTTTGAATTGATTTAATGATTAACATTTAACGATTGCCTTCTTTGGTTTTAGCATCCAAAATCAACTGCACCAAGGCATTATTCCTGCTTCGGCAGCGTTGGTGTAAAGCTGTATTTTTAATCACTGTTGGAAAAAAAGTGTCTGCTGATGAGGCCAACTCTAATGCTGAACATTTTTGCAGTAAATGATCTGGGATAACTTCAATCAGCTTGTCCGCTCGAACCTGCAATGTAGTTGTAGTCGAGCAGCCAGCCAGCATCAACACAGCTATGATCAATAGGGCTTTTAATTTCATCGGTTAACACCTTATTTAATTTTTCATTAACGTCATGCTCAAATAATTGTGAGGCACTGCTTAGTTCAAACGCATGGCGGGCAGCACTATTAATGTATTGGGTTTCTTTTTGCTGGTATTGGGTTACAGCAGAATCAAATCCTGCCTGATATTTAGCTTCACCATAATGGTGGATATAAAAATAGGTACCGGCTGTATGCTGGCGAGTAATAACAGGGCAATGGCTGGTTTAAGCAAGGCAATATTAAGCATGGTCAAATCCTCCTTCTATTCTGGCTGTGAACAGCGTGCCTTTGAATTGAGCCAGCTCACCGGCGCGACGAGAAATAATCCCGGCAGGTCTACGCCAGCGTTTAAATTCATCGGCAGCTGCTGCGAAGCGACCTAGGTTTAATCGTCTAAGCAAGGTAGAACGGAAAAATGCCGAGCGGCCAATGTTGTAGCTAAAACTGACTAAAGCATCGAACTGATGCGGTTTAAGTTTAATTTTGACATGAGTGTTAATGGTTTTTTCAAATTTAAGTAGATCTTGTTTAAATAAAAGGGTGACTTGATCAAATGTTAAGCCTTTACGCCACTTCACTTTTACACCGGCGATCTTAATGTGGCCGCTTAAATGTTCGGTGGCAGTAATTAAATGGCCTACGCCAATGGTGGGTAAGTGTTTGCTGTCAAAATACCATTTACGCCTTAGCCCTTCACGTCGTATTAATAAGTCAACGCCTTGCGCTGATGTCTTCATGATATTTTGCTCTCAAGGTATTGCCTGATCAGCACACTGGCAGTTTCTGTCCCCAGCGTGCCTAATGCCGCTGAAATGGCAATAAGCACCAAGGCGTTAGGATCTGCCACAAATAAACAGGCCGCACCCGATACTAAGCCTAAAATGCTGTTGCTAATGGCGTAACCAATGGCTTGCTTTGCTGTTCTAGGCTCTGATGATGCCAAGGTTTTGCCAATGCTGGCTAAAAAAGCAACGCCTAAAAGGATCAGCGCCGTTTCGATAGTGTCAGGATCAATTTTTATCATTTTGATTGTGTTCCTTCATCATGCTCAATACTGCTAGCCGTGTGGTTAGGGTCGATTTTATTAAGGAGTGTTTTTAACAGCCTGCCCAGAAAAGATAAGTTGTTTTTAAGCTCGTTTTTACCTAGCACACTCGAGGGCGTTTCATCGGGATAACCAAACAAAGCGTACTGCCTTGTTTTTAATAACACATCATTAAATAACTCAGCAGCAATCACATTAATGGCTTGATCAATCGTAAGGGCTACATTAAAAAACCATGGTCGACAGTCTTGTTTAAACACCAGGCACTTAATTAAAAAGTAGCTTGTGGCGATAGGGGACAACAATAAAAGTAATAGCCCAGCAAGTAGCACTAAAAAAATAGTCATTCTTTACCCCATAGTTGGATTCGATTATTTACGCTAGATTCTTGTTCTGGCATGGTTACGATCGTGCCAGCAGGTAATTGCAAAGGCAGGCGCATTAAGTGTGGATTGGTTGCCACAACCTGCGGCAGGCGACGACTATTGCCATCTTGCTGCGTGACGACTTCATCCAGCATCATTGTGCGTGATAGAGTTACCGTGCTCATAGCTCATGCACCTTAAACCGACTTGAATTACCTAAAATAGTGTTGATTGCCACGGTTGCATTTCGGTAACAGTTGTCGACTCGTTCTGTCATTCGGTCAGCACGATCATGGCCTTTGTCTCGCGTATCGACATCACGATACATTTCTAATAAATGCGCCTTAGTGTTTTCATAAACGGCTTCAAAATATAAATGTTCAATATCATCACCTTCTTCAGGTGGCGTAGCTTCGTTTGTTTGGTAGGATCTTAATAGCTCATTTACTTTTAAACGGGCACCTTTAAGTTGAAAAGCAATCACCGAGTCTTCAACTGTACCGTCATTACGTGTACTGGCTTTAAACTGGGCAATAGACAGCGCTGGCCAAAAGCCATTGTTTTCAACGCTGTCGTTTACTTCTTCAGGGCTGTTTATCAATTGACTCATGGCAGGCTCTTTAAATAAGGGCGAGCAATGACATGATCAAAGTGAAGTAAATAATACTCACTTGTCAGCATGCCACCCTCGCGGCTGGGAAAAGGTTATCCGCCGAAGGTAGGCATCACGCTTCGGCTTTTGTTTCAGGTTCTACTTCCGACTTAACTTTGCTGTCATCACCTTCAGTTTTTGTTTCGAGCTTAACGTCGTCGTCATCATTGTTAGCAGCTTGCTGTAGCGGCTCAATGCGCTCAACTAATGCCTTCATTTTTTTCAGCAAACCATGCTTAGTAGATTTTATTTTTACCGCTTGTTGATAATGTTTAAGTGCAGTAGCAGGCTGTAAATTAGCATTTAAATCACCCATCATTACCTGTACGTTAAAGCCTAATTTATCGTGCATATCAACAGTCATACTGTCTGCTGCCACTTCGATTATTTTGCCAATCAAGGCTTCATCAGGTGAATCAGCCATCGGCTTAGCTATCTCAACAAGGCGAGTCAAAATAAAGATATCAACCTC
Source organism: Gammaproteobacteria bacterium (assembly GCA_002402245.1). Classification (GTDB taxonomy): domain Bacteria; phylum Pseudomonadota; class Gammaproteobacteria; order Nitrosococcales; family Methylophagaceae. Next base: position 10,679 of record NVVP01000003.1, read on the forward strand.
ACGCAGTTGCATCATAGGGGGCATTTGCCAGCCCTGAGCGCGTGCAAATGAAGACAGTTTATGGCCGTCAGCCAATAAGCAAGCATCAAACGTCCACACCAACACCGTCATAAATTCATTATCTTGTGGCAGTGTAGTGACTTTATCAATATCAGCAGCCATCACGCCATCAACATACGCCGATAATTCAGCAAGGTGTTCAGCTTTAAATTCTGCCTTAGCCTGTGTTGAACGAATCATTTTTAACTGCAAGCCAAGCTCGGTTATTTTTTTACGAGCCCGATCTTGCTCGGTCACATCACCGCGTAGTTCAGGTTGCTCACCGGTTTGCACTTTATCGGCCGTTTCTAACTTCGCCATTTCAACTGCGCGGTGCCGTTTAAAAGGATTAATAGCCATAAATCACTCCTTATTCTGTGGGTTCGTCAGAGTCGACAATGTTCTCGACTAAGGCTACGGCACCGAGGTTTTCAACCACATAATCCACATTGTGAGTAAACCAGCGGTTATACCCTCGAGAGGCATGATCTTCATCGAGTTTGGTACGTCGAGAACCTTCCTGCTCATAAACTGATAAGGAACCTTTCGGCATAATTAAAAAGGCATCCTCTGGAAAGTACGGAACGGTAATCGCTTCCATGCCGCCGATTCGTTTCTCACTCACCAAGGCATCACGATGTGTATGCTCACTAGGATCAATGTCTTCTTTATTCATTACTTTGAAATATTTATCATTGAGCAATGAAGAGCCCAGGATCACCACCAAATCAAGGCGCTCGCGATGCACTTCATCTAATAATGATTTTCTAGCACTAAATGCCATGGCATCAATGTTTTTAAAGTAATCAGTCTCAGCTGAGCCGAAACTGTTATCAGTTGATTTCACATGGGCAGGTGCTTCAGCACGAATGGTTTGTAACCAGCCAATATTAACGTCTTGGCCCAATGGGTTAGCCGTTCGATTAGAATTAGCAGCGTAACTGGTGCCATTAAAGCCGATTTTAATGTGATCCAAAGCTTGACGCTTACTTAAAAATTCAGTTAACCGCATCTGAAAATCAGGGAATTTAGCCCACTTATTCAGCTTGGACCATGGCAGTAAAGTATCAAAGTCATTGGTGCGACATTCGTAACCTTTATCTTTCAATGTGGAAGGATCAATGCCACTTCGCTTGCCGCTGCCTGATGTATCGGTATTGCTGGTGATAACCAGACCGTCATCATCAATAAATATTTTTTGCCCTGAGATATCGTCGACTAATTCAAAATTAACATATTGAGTTAAAAAGGCAGATGAATGTTGAACCGTATCATGCAGTGTTTGTTGCACGGTGGGTTCAATCGCAAATGATTGACCGCCGGAGACTGTTTGGCTGTCAACGCCATTAAGCTCTCCTTGGCGGCTAAAATAGCCACGTAACGCTGATAACGCGGCAGGGCTCGGATTAGTTCGTGTGACTTGCATTATTTATTCCTTATTATCTGGAAGGTGAGCAGTGGTTAACAGGTGGCTAAATGGCTATCTTGATCGCCACCATTATGAGGTGTGCGTTTAAACTGAGGCTGCTTTTCAATATCAGCTTTTAAGCCATCAAACTCAGCTTTAAAGTCTTTAACGGTGACGCTTAAGCCATCTAATTTATCTTGCGAGGCAAAGTCCGTATTACCTTCTGTTAAGGCTTTAACATTAGCTTCAAGCGCATCAATTTTGTTATTAAAGTCAGTAGCATCAGTGCTAGAAATTTCAGCTGCGGGGTGTTCTTTTTTGTAGGCATCCACTGCCTGAGCCACTTGGTTTTCAATGGTTTCATCCATCTTTTCAGCCATTTGACTAAACGCTGCTTTTACATCGTTAACATCTAAACTGGTTTTTTTAGAAAATAAACCGCTTACAAACTCACTTACTTTTCCTTTCATGTCGGTGTCCTCTTCAAAGTTAAATTCGGTGTGAATATATTCACTGATATAAGTATGTTCACTTGCTTGCTTGCCCGTGCTAAATGCCAGCCGTGTCGTGCCAACACTGGCCGGGCTATCGGTTACCGCAAGACCTGTTAAATAGGCTTCATTGGTATCAGCAAAGCTGTCGTCTATTTCCATTGAGGTATAGACTTTTTGGCTTTGCTGATTCATTAGGACCAATTCAGGCGTGGGCGTTAATGCCGCTAATAATGCAGTTTTGCCTTTTAATAGGCCTTTTTCGATTGGCGCGGTGATTAATGACACCACATCGCCGACCGCTTTAAAGTCACCGGTCGGCCGGTATGAACGAAGATGCTCAATCCAAATTCGAGCGCCATATACATCCGGGCTGTAATTTTTAGCCGCCTGCTCAAGCCAGCTACGTTTAATCGTGCGACCGTCAACGGTGGCACCTTCAACCCCAATAATAAAATATTGCATAATTAATCACGCCAAATAAGATGGTTTAAATTCAAATAATGGGTGAATTAAGCGCCGCTTATTATTATTTTTCCAGCGTTGAAACCGCGCGTGGTCTGCCTTGCGCGGTTTTGCCTGTGTTACAAACTAGGTCGTGCTAGCAGAATAGCGGCATGATTAAAGACACTGATGGCCTTGCCCCCAAACTGTACGCTCAAATGCTGTTCTTTCAGGGTTACTACCCCAAAGAAATTGCAGACATTACCGGCACGCCATTAAACACAGTAAATAGCTGGACTCGACGCGGAAAATGGAAAGATGCTGGCATCATTAAACGAGCAGCGTTGATGACCGAGGTGCGTTATTGCCAAATGCTGTTTAAACAACATAAAACCGATGGTGATTTAGCTGAGATTGAGCAGTTATATAAAACCATTGAAAAAGCAGACAGGCGTTTATATAGCAATACCGCCCCTAAATCAGGCCAGCGAAAACGCAATAATAAAAAGAATTATTTTTCACCTAAAGAAATCGAGGTATTAAAATCAGCCTTTTTTGAACGATTGTTTACTCACCAAGAAACATGGTGGGATGCCCGGCATAACAAGGTAAGACAAACCCTTAAATCCCGCCAAATTGGTGCCACCGATTATTTTGGTATTGAAGCCTTTATGAAAGGCTTACTTAAAACAGAAATGGATGAACGTGGCAGCGCCTTTATTTCGGCCAGCAAGGCTCAAGCATTCCAGTTTAAAGAATATATTGTCGGCTTTGTTCAACAAGTATTGGACCGGGAAATAAAAGGTGATCCACTTATTTACACGACCGATGTGGGCCGTAATAAATTAGACTTTTTAGGCACCAATGCTCGCACGGCACAAGGGAGGCCCGCCCATACCTATATTGACGAGTATTTTTGGATCCAGCGCTTTAGATCGTTACGTGAAGTATCTATCGCCATGGCGACTCAAAAGTTTTACCAGGCTACTTTCTTTTCAACTACCTCAACATTAACGCATGAGGCTTATGAATGGTGGTCGGGCGAATGGTACAACCAAGGCCGTAATATTAATGATCATATTTCAATTGATATATCACACGAAATTTTAAAGACGGGCAAAGTGTGTGAAGACGGCCATTGGCGACAAATAGTCACCTTTGATGACGCCGTTGAAAGTGGATTTAATTTATTTGATCCCGACCATATCAAACTAATGAATAGCCCCGATATTATTGAGCAGCTTTATAACTGTAAGTTTATTGATGATATCAACTCGCCTTTCCCCTTAACGCAAACCACGGCCTGCGGGGTGGATTGCTGGATCGAGTGGGATGACTTTTTCGAACCTTTTGCCGTAAAACCCGTAGCCAATCTACCTGTTTGGGTGGGTTACGATCCTTCATTAGTCGGTGATTTTGGCAAGGTCGTGGTTATTTTATTGCCGCTTAAACACGGTGATAAATACCGTTTAATTGAAAAGCTACATTTTGATGGCGCTGATTTTACCGAGCAAGCTGCAGCCATTAAAGCACTCACCCAAAAATACAATGTGCAACGCATATCTGTTGATCGCAATGGCTTGGGCGAGGGTGTATTTGGTGAGATTAAAAAATTCTTTCGGCGTGTAGAAGCAGTTGATTATTCCCCAGACAATAAAGCGGTCATGGTTACTAAGCTTCAATATTTACTAGGTCGCAACCTATTTGAATACGATGCAGGCGATATCGAAACCCCACAATCATTAGCCGCAATAGAGCGGTCTTTAACCGATGCGGGCAGAAAAATAACCTATAAAGCAGGCAGAAATAAAGACATAGGTCACGCCGATACAGCGTGGGCATTATTAAATGCATTCAACCCTTTACAGCTAGATCAGTTGAATGTTTCAAACGATGAGCAGTCACGCAGTGGCGGCACTCGAATCTATTAGAGGTCAGTTATGAGTATTGAAATTGGACAACGTGTCAGCGTAATGGATATAAGCGAAGTAATTAATATGCTTGATTCATGTTATCAATTTGATGGGATCTATCATCCACCTGTTAGTTTTCAAGGCTTAGCTAAAACGCTTAACTTGCCGTTTCATGGTTCTTGTATTCATTTAAAGAAAAACATATTAAGTGAATGCTTTAACCCGCATACACTTTTATCACGCCAAGATTTTACAGGGTTAGCACTGGATTTTTTATTATTCGGTAACGCCACCTTGCTTGATAATAAAAATATGCGTGGTGCCACGCTAAATTATCAACGTAAATTAATGAAATACATGCGTAGAAAAGTGGAAAACCCTGATCAATGGGTTGAAATGTCATCAGGTGGGTATTTTGGAACGTCATTTAAAACCGAGTTCAATCAAGGCGATATCGGTCATGTATTTTCACCCGATGTAAACCAAGAATTATATGGTATGCCTGAATGGTTATCAGGTTTAAATGGTGCTTTGCTTAATGAAAAAGCCCAGCTATTTCGCCGTGCTTATTATGAAAATGGTAATCATGCTGGCTTCATTTTATATCTACGAGATCCTGATATATCAGATGATGAAGCGGGCGCTTTAGCCGATAAAATTAAAAATATTAAAGGTGAGAATGCATTTAAAAATATATTAGTTCACTCAGCCGGTGGCGAAAAAGGCGGCATTGAATTAGTGCCAATGGGCGAAGTGACAGCTAAGGATGAATTTTTTAATGTTAATCGTGTCAGCCGTGACAATACCATTGCATCCCACCGTATGATCCCCCAATTTTTAGGCGTGCAAGCTGAAAGTAATGGCGGTTATGGCGATATTGAAAAAGCAGCCATGGTCATTGCTAAAAATGAAATTTATCCCATTTTTCGCCAACTAGAACTACTTAATGATTGGTCAGGTGAACAACTGATCACGTTTGATAAATACAAACTAGAAGAATTAGATGAAATAACACAATAAGACGAGGCGATGAGTTAGTGCTGTAACACTAACCCAACCCGAAGACCTTAAAACAAGCTTAAGGCATCAGCAAATGACCCCGCCGCCGCTCGAGCAGCGAGGGAATATTACATGATGGAATTGATGATGCCAAAACAAAAACGCCAAGATATTCGCTGTGGACACTGTGATCGTAAATTAGCTGAAGGAAGTTATTACTCTTTATCGATCAAATGTCCACGCTGTAAAACACTAAATTTGCTGACGGTCACTAGAACCGCTAAACCAGCACTCCTTGAGAGTCTTGATCAAAGGATCTCTCATGGAAACAATACAACTTAATAATGTATTACTGCACAAAACTGACTGCTTTACCTTCTTAAAATCATTAGCCGATAACAGTGTTGATCTTATTGCCACCGATCCCCCTTATTTTAAGGTGGTCGCGCAAGGCTGGGATAAACAATGGCAAACCAAAGCTGATTTTTTGACGTGGCTAGATAAAGTGCTTATTGAATTAGCGCGAGTATTAAAACCAAATGGTTCAATGTATTTATTTGCCGGGCCACATTCAGCAACGCAAGTAGAAAACCTAATAGCCAAACACTTTAATATGCTCAATCACATTGTGTGGCGTAAACAATCAGGTCGCCACCTTGGCTGTTGCAAAGAAGAATTACGCCGATTCTTCCCTCAAACTGAACACATTCTATTTGCGACAAGTAAAAAGCCGGTACCGTTTTCATTTGAACCCATCAGACGATATCTATTGAATGCCATAAAAAAGGCAGGTATTACACAAAAGCAAGTAGATAAAGCATGTGGTTGCCAAATGTCGGGTCATTGGTTTGGTAAAAGCCAATGGTCATTACCCAGTGAGAAACATTACAACACCATCAATAAACTGGTAAACAATCGATTAAAACCTTACCAGCAAATTTATCAGAGTTACCACGATATCCTCAAACTATCCAACTCTGCAAGACGAACCTTTAACGTAACCAAACAGGTACCGTTCACTGATGTATGGGATTTTAAAACCGTTAATTACTACCAAGGCAAACACCCTTGTGAAAAACCAATTGAATTAATGAATCACATTATCTCGACCAGCTCACTACCTGATGATGTCGTATTAGATTGTTTCACCGGCAGCGGTTCAACCGCCATAGCCTGCATCAATACTAATCGACAGTTTATCGGCTGCGAACTAGGCGACGATGAATTCACCATGGCAAGCAACCGTCTCAATCCAACATAAGCAGTACTTATATCCATAGCTGGTCAGCCTAAAGTTAGGTTGACCAGCTAACCCTACCTATAAGAAGCCTTAGACGGCTTCACCTCAACATTGTCATAACCAGCCTGCTTAAGCAAGCTCTCAACAACATGGATAGGCGTTACGTTTTTAGGCCCCAATATAACCTCGGTAATAAGACTCCTATCTTCCTTGTCAAAATGAAATTCTCTAAAGGGGGTAATACAATCATCCTTCGAACGAAAATTACATAAAGCATTATTGTCTTTTGGATCAAGATGTATATCCATCAGATAGCTCACTAACCGCCATTCCTGCTCTTCGATAAATGCTTTCGATTTAAAAGAAAAAGATATTTTTGGCAGATCCGTTAGTAGGGAAGAGAGTAAACTAACACACTGCGATCTCTGTTTCTTATGGGCGGCTGTAGGATTACGGTGTTTCTGTAGCTGTTCTAGAGTATCAAGCTCTGCCTTTAAAGGAATGTAAAGCTCCTTCACAATTTCTTTTTGCTTGGCTTCATCGTACTCAATTGGTTGCAATGTAGTTAACGGGTTTTTCAGTTTATTATTCTTTGAGCTTTGATTGCACGCTAACTTTAAAGCATCTAAAGAAAAGCCTATAGAAAAACCTTTTGCATCATTTGCATAACCTCGCCACTGACTAAGTAAATCATCCTCCGCTGATAAGCAGAATCCCAGCCCCTCGAACATAGGCGAAAATGCTTTTAACTGCGCTTTTAAGAGTCCTGCCTTCCATTCACCGAAGCCGTCTTCATTTGCTACTTTTAATAGTAAGTCGGAAACCAACTTACCTTCCATTGAATCATTCGATAGCGATAACGAGTTTAAAAAAACGGATCGGTTTTTAATGATCGAAAGAAAGGCACCGTTCGAGCAGTAATGGTAAAGAGTGTCAGTATTATTCATGTTTCTGATTCTATATTAGTTAGGGCCATATCCAAAGTAAACGCTACTTTAAAAAAACCATTAAACCTTAAAATCATAGGCTGTCCATCACCGACAATGATTTCATAATTATTTTAAACTTCCAGCGTTACTGACTAAGTGATGCTTTTTTGCCATCTAAATTTATTACATTAACAAGACCGTTACCAGTGTTTTCCTCCGGTCCACTATAGATAATTTGCGAGCCGTTACTATGGTATTGTTGAATTACCCCACCTTGTCGGGTCGACTCGATCTTAATGAGTTTTTTATCTGCATTCTCATCAAGTAACCTGATAAAGCTTTTGTTTGTATCTCCATAGACTCCCATGATCAAGGATTCTTTATTTTTATCATTAAAAAATAACAGTTGCGGCTGATCATTAAATAAAGACAATGAAAGCTTTTTATCTTCAGATTCATTATTGATTAAAATCATCCCGTCTCCATCTTGATCTGCTCGGATATCTACAGCTACTATGCCATCCGAATTTTTTATCTCAACCGCACTTAGTGATAATTTTTGACTTCCATTTTTTAGCTGAGCCAATAAATCATTTACTTTTATCTGTTGAATTTGTTTGATTTTTAAATCAGCAGCATGCCCAGCTTCAGATTCTATCTCTTGAATGGCCGCTTTTTTTTTCTGCTCTAATTCAGTAGTAGCAGTATCTATTGACGCTTCCCACTTACTGAATTTGTTTTCAAAAGGGGCGGTGCGATCATTTAAAGATAAAAGTTTAGTTTCTAAAGATAAAATCTTGTCTTCCAAAGCACTAAACCATGTTGCTCCCCAAATGCCAGCGGCAGAAAACAATGCAATTACTAAAAAGCCTGCATATATATTTTTATCTATTTTATGCTTGTACTCTTCTAGAACGGAGAGCCGTTGTTTTAAATCCTGTACTTGTTCATCAGTAGCCATAAAAAATCCTTTGGTAGGTAATTCACAACAATGGAATAAAATGTATCGATTGAGCAGTAGTAATCAAAGGCTGTCAGGATTATTCATGCTTGCACCCTATATTAGATAGAACTATACCCAAAGTAAACGCTACTTTAAAAAACCATTAAACCTTAAAACCCTCATCAATCCTCCACCCCACAGCACGCTGCGCGCTTCCCCGACCCGACCTGCGGTTTTTAAATGCGGTAAAAATGTGCAGGTAATGTTCTGGTGCAATCGACCAAGGTATAAAGGTATTTAAAGGTTATGTGCAAATAAAAGACTTTATTACACGTGCTGAATAACTGTTTTTAACTGTTTTCTACCAAGCGTGATTTTCATCTAGTGCGCGCAAAAGTGTAACTTATGCAACGGTGTAGGCTATTTATTACTTAACCTACTGTTTTTAAATTAATAAAAAATATATTAAAAGTGTAACTATTAGGGGATAAAAGGTGATAAAAAAGGTGATTATTTACAAGGTGTTGTTTTGTATGGTTTTTGTTGTTTTCTCTTGTTATGGTTATTAGTGTAACTATATTACATAGTGATCACTTATAAATTACATTCTTCATTATCCGTTAAACCTATAAGCACCAATGGATACCGCTTTGTTTTTCGCGCAATCCCATAGATTACACTTTTGCGACACCCTGTATGTTTGTCCTGAATGCATCGATATCACGTATACGCGGGGTAGTTTTTCGTAAATACGCGAGGAATGCTTTGACAGTGGGTTTAAACAGTGTATAGTGGCGGTCTTTAAGAGGTCGAGGGGAAGGGTTAAGCTCTGAACTTCAGTGCAGGGTATCGGTTGTTGCGAGCCCCCGCTACCAATTTAACAAAAACAGACCCCTTTATGGGGTTTTTGTTTATCTGGAGGTTAGGAAATTGGGCTATAGGCCCTTTTTTTTTATGTTATGGCGATACAAGATCAAATTGAACAATTAATTGAGTTGCCAATTGAGTCTCTTGGCTATGAATTGGTGGGTATTGAATATATAAAGAATGGTCATCACACTGTTCTTAGAATTTATATTGATGCAGAGCAAGGTATCTTGATAGAAGACTGTGAGCGTGTCAGTCATCAAGTAAGTGGTATCTTAGAAGTTGAAGATCCAATCAGCTCAGCCTACTCATTAGAAGTTTCTTCGCCAGGCTTTGACCGACCTCTATTTAAAGCAAGAGACTTTGAACGTTTTGCTGGCAGTGAAGCCAAAATTTCAATGAAACTACCTGTTCAAGGACGCCGTAATTTTAAGGGCGTTTTACAAGGAATGGATGGCGATGAAATACTGATTTTAGTTGATGGTGAAGAATATGGTCTACCATTAAGCAAATTAGCAAAAGCAAGATTAGTTGCGTAAAAAAAGCGTATTATAGAGTCTTAATCATGACAGGTTAGAATAGGTTTCGTTGAACTAGAAATCCATCGAGGAACAGAATGAATAATAAAGAAATTTTATTGGTTGCAGATGCTGTATCAAATGAAAAGGGTGTGCCTAAAGAGCTCATCTTTCAGGCGATAGAATCTGCGCTAGCGATGGCAACACGTAAAAGTAGTGATGATGAGCTAGACGCTCGCGTTGTTATTGACCGTGAAACTGGGGATTACGAAACATTTCGCCAATGGTTAGTGGTTGAAGACTCTGAAGAAGCGCTTGAATCTGAACACACTCAAATAAGTTATACCGATGCAGTTGACAAGCAAAGTGATATTGAAGTCGGTGGCTATATATTAGAACACATGGAATCAGTTGCTTTTGGTCGCATTGCTGCACAAACAGCTAAACAAGTGATTGTCCAAAAAGTACGCGAAGCTGAACGAGCTCAAGTTATTGAGCAATATAAAGGTAAAGTGGGTCAATTAATTCACGGTACAGTTAAGCGTGTAGAACGCGGTATTGTGACATTAGACTTGGGCGGTAATGCTGAAGCCTTTATTCCGCGTGAAGAAATGATTCCTCGTGAAAACTTTAGAGCAGGTGACCGCGTTCGTGGTTATCTAAAAGAAATTAAAGCAGAAGGTCGGGGCCCACAATTATTGTTGAGTCGCCTTGCACCTGAATTCCTAATCGAACTATTCAAATTAGAAGTGCCGGAGATTGGTGATGGCATGATTGATATTCGTGGTGCCGCACGTGATGCAGGTCTACGAGCGAAAATCGCCGTTGAAGCCAAAGAGTTACGAATTGATCCTGTCGGTGCCTGTGTGGGTATGCGTGGTTCACGAGTTCAAGCTATTACTAATGAGCTTGCAGGTGAACGTGTTGACATTATTGTGTGGGATGAAGAACCAGCCCGTTTTGCAATTAATGCCATGGCACCCGCAGAAGTATTATCTATTGTGGTTGATGAAGAAGCTCACAGCATGGATATCGCAGTTGAAGATGACCAGTTATCACAAGCAATTGGTCGCGGTGGTCAAAATGTGCGTTTAGCAAGCCAATTAATTGGTTGGACACTTAATGTAATGTCAGCTAGCAGTGCAGATGAGAAAGTTGAGGCTGAAATTGGTAATCTAGTGAAGTTATTTATGACTGATCTAGGTGTTGATGAAGATGTTGCACTTATCTTAGCTCAAGAAGGATTCTCTAGCTTAGATGAAGTAGCGTATGTGCCTGAAGAAGAAATGTTGAATATTGATGAGTTTGATGCCGATATCGTAGCAGAGCTTCGTTCTCGAGCACGAGATATGCTGTTAACCAAAGCAATAGCAAATGAAGAAGAGATAGAATCAGCAGAGCCATCTGCTGGGTTACTAGCTTTAGATGGTGTAACAAAAGAAATTGCAGTGCTATTAGCACGAAACGGAGTATCGACTGTTGATGACTTAGGTGATCAATCTGTAGATGAACTGGTTGAAATAGAAGGTATCGACAATGATGTTGCTGCCAAATTAATTATGGCAGCGCGTGAGACATGGTTTGCTGACGGCGAAGACGAAGCAGGAGAATAACCAGATGAGTGATATTAAGGTTAAAGACCTAGCAGAAGGTGTTGGCATTTCAGGCGAAAGACTAGTTGAACAACTAGGCGAAGCCGGAGTAGTAGTTGCCAGCCCTGATGATTTGATTACAGAAGAGCAAAAGCAAACATTGTTGACCTTTTTGCAACAGCGACATGGTAAAGAAGGTGAGGCAGCTCCTACAAAGAAAATTATCTTAAAGCGTAAAACAACAAGCGAAATTAAAGTCGCAAGTGGTGTCGCACGTAAATCAGGTAAGAGTGTCAGCGTTGAAGTACGTAAGAAGCGCTCATTTGTAAAACCAAACCCTGAAGAAGAAGCTAAAGCAGCACTTGAAGCGCAAGCTAAAAAAGATGCAGAGCAAAAGATTGTTGATGATGCTAAACGTGAAGAAGAACGTTTAGTTGAAGAAGAAAATCAACGCGTCGCCGAAGAAGAAAAGAAAGAAAAACTAGTCGTCGAGGCTCAAAAGAAACAAGACGAAGATGAAGCTAAGCGTGAGGCAGCAGTCGTTCAAGCTGCAGTTGATGCAGAAGAGCAAGCAGCGGAAGAAGCACGAGCAGCTGCTGAAGAAGAGAAAAAAGCATTAGCTGAAGAAGCGGCTGAAGCGAAAAAAGCAGCAGCGAAACCCGCTAAGAAAACTGAAGCAAAATCGGCTAAAAAAGCAGCAGTTCCAGAATTGACCGCATCTCAAATTGCCCATAAAAAATTGGAAGAAGCAGATGCGAAGCGTCGCGCAGCCAATATGGCAAGACTTGAAGCAGAAAAAGCATTAAAAGCACGCAAAAAAGCACGACAAGAAGAAGCTATTTTAGAAAAAGAGCGTGCAGCTGCGAAGAAAGAGGCTGAAGCTAAAGCTAAAGAGAAAAAGGCCAGTAAAAAAGAAGCCGATAGTGCTAAACCAAAAGAAGGCGCTACCACCACAGAAGCTGCTAAAGATAGCCCTAGCCGTAGAGGTAGTGGACGTTATGATCGCAAAGATGGTTTTGCTAAGAAAGGCGATCGTAAAGAGCTTCATGTAACTAACGGCAAAGGTCGACGTAAAAAGAAAAAAGGGCGTGGAGCTCAAGCTGCCCCTGTTATTGAAACATCAACAGAACATGGTTTCACATTACCAACAGAACCTGTTATTCATACTGTTGAAATACCAGAGACGATTAGTGTCGCTGATTTAGCATTGCGTATGTCTGTTAAAGCGGCCGAAGTGATTAAAGCGCTAATGGGCTTAGGTACAATGGCCACAATTAACCAAGTTCTTGACCAAGATACAGCAACCATTTTGGTTGAAGAAATGGGCCATATTGCTAAGCCAGTACATGATAATGAGCTTGAAATGTTGCTTACGACAGTTGATTCTGATGAAGGTGAATTAGAAACTCGTGCTCCTGTGGTAACCGTAATGGGTCATGTTGATCATGGTAAAACATCATTACTTGATTATATTCGTGATACTAAAGTAACGTCAGGTGAAGCAGGTGGTATTACCCAACATATTGGTGCCTATAAAGTAGCAACAGAACGTGGTGATATAACTTTCTTAGATACACCTGGACATGCGGCATTTACAGAAATGCGTCAACGTGGTGCCAAGGTTACTGATATTGTTGTGCTTGTAGTGGCTGCTGATGATGGTGTTATGCCACAAACAATTGAAGCTGTTAAGCATGCAAAAGAAGCGAATGCTTTATTAATTATCGCTGTTAATAAAATGGATAAAGAAGGTGCTAATCCAGATAGAGTGAAAACAGAGCTAGGTAATCATGATGTTATTCCTGAAGATTGGGGTGGTGATGTACCATTTATTCCAGTTTCGGCTTTGACAGGGCAAGGTATTGATAATTTATTAGAGACCATTTCATTACAAGCTGAAATGTTAGAGTTAAAAGCACCTGCTACAGGAACTGCAAAAGGGACTGTAATTGAAGCTCGGTTAGACAAGGGCCGCGGTACTATCGTAACCATATTGGTTCAAAGCGGTACCTTGAACAAGGGTGACATTGTTGTAGTTGGCCAAGAATATGGTCGTGTTCGTGCATTATTTAATGAAAAGTCTGAATCATTAAACAGTGCGGGACCTTCTACACCGGTTGAATTACTAGGTCTATCAGGTACACCTGCTTCTGGTGATGAGTTACAAGTAGCTCCTGATGAACGTAAAGCGCGTGAAGTCGCTACGTTGAGAAAAACAAAAGCTCGTGAACTAGTCATGGCTAAACAACAAGCCGCTAAACTTGATGACATGTTTAATAAAATGGAATCAGGTGACGTTAAAACACTTAATGTTGTGGTTAAAGCTGATGTTCATGGTTCAGCTGAAGCGGTAAGTCAAAGTTTAATTAAATTATCAACCGAGCAAGTTAAAGTACGTATTGTAGCTTCAGGTGTCGGTGGTATTAATGAAACAGATGCACAATTAGCTGGTGCATCAGATGCCATTCTGATTGGTTTCAATGTCCGTGCTGATAACACCGCTCGTCGAATCATTGCTGAAAAAGGACTTGATGTTCAATACTTCAGCATTATCTACGATTTGATTGATGTAGTTACAGCTGCAATGACCGGCATGTTAGAGCCTGTTTATAAAGATGAAATTATTGGTCTTGCACGAGTTGATGATGTATTTAGCTCACCTAAATTTGGTGAAATCGCTGGGTGTTTGGTTACAGAAGGTGTGGTCAAGCGTGATAAGCCAATCCGTGTATTACGTGATAATGTGGTTATCTATGAAGGTGAGTTGGAATCATTACGTCGCTTTAAAGATGATGTTAATGAAGTTCAATCGGGTGTTGAGTGTGGTATCGGTGTTAAGAACTACACCGATGTTAAACCAGGCGATCAGATTGAAGTGTTTGAACGTGTACTAATGACGCCAAAACTATAATGGCTAGAGAATTTAGTCGAACTAATCGGATTAGTCAGCTGGTAATGCGTGAGCTGGCTCAAATGATTCAACATGAAGTATCGGATCCTCGCGTAGGCTTGGTGACGGTATCTCATGTTGATGTTACTTCTGATATGAAATATGCCAATGTCTTTGTTACTCGTTTGAATGGTGTTGATTCCGACAAAGATGTCGATGAGTGCTTACAAGGCTTAAAACGCGCGGCAGGGTATTTACGTCGTAACCTTGCGGGTCGAGTTGAATTACGTAATATTCCAGAGTTACGCTTCCGTTACGATAGATCATTAGAGCGTGGTTTCCAAATGGATGAGTTAATTACCAAAGCTAATAAAGGACTTTCTACTGATACTTCATCTGAAGTAGAAGATGAGTCTGGTTCTACTTCATAGTAAAACTGTATGGGACGTCGTAATAAGAAAGGCCGTAATATCACAGGCATTGTGATTATTGATAAGCCAACAGGCCGAAGCTCAAATCATGTTTTACAACAGGTTAAACGTCTTTTTGATGCAAAAAAAGCAGGCCACACCGGCGCCTTAGATCCTTTAGCAACAGGCATATTACCTATTTGCTTAGGTGATGCAACCAAAGTATCTTCCTATCTTTTAGATTCTGATAAAGCCTATCATGTCACCTGTAAGCTAGGTGTAGTGACAGATAGTGGCGATTCTGATGGTGAGGTTATATCCACATCTGAGATTCCTGCGTTTACTGAGCAAGATATTCTCAATTTATTACCTCAGTTTACCGGTCTACAAAATCAGGTTCCTCCGATGTTCTCGGCTTTAAAATATAAAGGCCAGCCCTTATATAAATTAGCTAGACAAGGGATTGAAGTTGAACGAAAGTCTCGCCAAATTACCATTTATGATATCCAGTTACTATCAATTACAGCGGACAGCTTTAGTTTGTCAGTGAGATGTAGCAAGGGTACTTATATTCGTACCTTAGTTGAAGATATCAGCCATGCATTAGGATGTGGTGGACATGTATCAGCGTTAAGGCGCACTGTTGCTGCTGGTTACGATGAACAGCAATCGATGACCATTGAACAATTAGTCGAGGCACAGGAACAAGGCCTGAATCATTTGGATACGTTACTGTTACCAACAGAAGATGCCTTGCCTGATTGGCCATCAATTATTACCACAGATGAAATGCTGGTTGCTTTAAGATTGGGCCAATCAATTCAAGTTGAACAAGTTTTCGAAGCGAAGAATGTCAGATTGTTTTCCGCAAATAAACAGTTTATTGGTTTAGGTGAAATGTCTGATCTGGGTGTAGTTTCGCCTAAACGGGTATTCGTTGATCATGATGCTGAGTAAATGCTTGTTTCAAGAATAAAAAGTCGGTAAAATACCGCATCTTAAATAGTTGGATATTTTGGTCGTCATGGCTGGGGTAATCCAGAATTTGACTCGTAGCTAAATAATAATGCTACATAATTTTAAAGTTGGAGCTTTTAATGTCTTTATCGCTAGAACAAACACAAGAAATCATCACTAAATATCAACAATCTGAAGGTGACACTGGATCTGCTGAAGTACAAGTTGCTTTATTAACAGCACGTATCTTAGATTTGTCTGCTCACTTCAAGAACAACATTCATGATCATCACTCACGCCAAGGTCTATTAAAAATGGTAAGTGGTCGTCGTAAAATGTTAGATTACTTGAAAAAGAAAAACATCACTCGTTACCGTGATTTGATCGCTAGCTTAGGCTTGCGTCGTTAAATCATTGCCAATAGTGACAATGAATATGTATAAGGTCCAGCAATCGAGACAGACTGATTGCAGGATTAGCAGTTAAAAAAATGCCCCTGAAGCCCATTAGGTTTCAGGGGCATCTTTGTTTTTGAAAGTAATTTTAGCTGTGGAATCGGCTACAGTTAAGAATTTAAGGAAAAGAATAGTGAATTCAGTAAAAAAAGCAGTTCAATACGGCGAGCATATATTAAGTCTTGAAACCGGAAAAATTGCACGACAAGCCGGTGGTGCAGTAATTGCCAGTCTGGGTGAAACATCAGTTATGGTTACTGTTGTAGGTAAAAAAAATGTTCAACCAGGACAAGACTTCTTTCCATTAACGGTTAACTACCAAGAACGTACTTATTCAGCAGGTAAAATCCCAGGTGGTTTTTTCAAGCGTGAAGGTCGTCCTTCTGAAAAAGAAACACTGACATCACGTTTGATCGATCGTCCATTACGTCCACTATTTCCAAAAGGATTTTTGAATGAAGTTCAGGTTATTGCAACAGTAGTTGCTTTAGATCCTGAAATTGATCCAGATATTCCTGCAATGATTGGTGCTTCTGCAGCATTAGCTATTTCTGGTATCCCTTTCAACGGCCCGATTGCCGGTGCTCGTGTAGCCTACATTGATGGTAGCTACGTATTGAACCCAAATAAATCACAATTAGCTACAAGTGACTTAGACTTAGTCGTTGCCGGTACTGATAGTGCAGTATTAATGGTTGAGTCTGAAGCATCTGAATTATCTGAAGAGATTATGCTAGGTTCAGTCATGTTTGGTCATGAGCAATTACAAGCAGCAATTAAATTAGTTAATGATTTAAAAGCAGAAGCGGGTAAAGAAGCTTGGGATTGGACTGCACCTGAAAAAGATCCTGCTATCTATACTGCTGTTAAAGCGAATGCATTTGCTGGTATTGAAAAAGCATACCTAATCAGCGACAAATTGTTTCGCCAAGATGAGTTAGCTGTCGTACGTACAGCTGCTATTGAAGCCTTAGCTGGAGAAGAGTCTGAATTATCAGCGGATGATGTTAAAGGCGCCTTTGCTAAATTAGAGAAAGAATTAGTTCGTGGCCGCATCATTGCGGGTGAACCACGTATTGATGGTCGTGATACATCAACAGTACGTGAAGTAACTGTTGAAACAACCGTATTACCTCGTGTTCATGGTTCTGCTTTGTTCACACGTGGTGAAACACAAGCGATTGTTATTGCAACATTAGGTGCTGAACGTGATGCACAAACAATTGATGCAGTTGAAGGTGAATACCGTGATCGTTTCATGCTTCACTATAACTTCCCTCCATTCTGTGTAGGTGAAACAGGTTTTGTTGGTTCACCAAAACGTCGCGAAATCGGCCATGGTAAATTAGCGAAACGTGGTATTGCAGCGGTAATGCCTTCAGCTGAAGAATTCCCATATGTAGTACGTGTTGTATCTGAAATCACAGAATCTAACGGTTCAAGCTCAATGGCTTCTGTTTGTGGTACAAGTTTAGCGTTAATGGATGCGGGTGTACCGATTAAAGCACCTGTTGCTGGTATCGCAATGGGCTTAATCAAAGAAGACAATGGTTATGCTGTCTTGACTGATATCTTAGGTGATGAAGATCACTTAGGCGATATGGACTTTAAAGTAGCCGGTACTGCAAAAGGCATCACTGCACTTCAAATGGATATCAAAATTGAAGGTATCAATGAAGAAATTATGAGCACAGCACTGGCGCAAGCTCGTGATGGCCGATTGACTATTCTTGAAACTATGAATGCTAACCTTTCTACACACCGTGAAGAAATGTCTGAATTTGCACCGCGTATTATCACTATTAAAATTAATTCTGATAAAATTCGTGATGTTATCGGTAAAGGTGGTGCGACTATTCGTGCTCTTACAGAAGAAACAGGCGCAGTCATTGATATTCAAGATGATGGTACTGTAATGATTTTCTCTTCTGACTTTAATGCCGGTCAAGATGCCCTTAAGCGTATCGAGCAAATCACAGCAGAAGTTGAAGTAGGTCAAATCTATGAAGGTCGTGTAGCTAAATTAATGGACTTCGGTGCATTTGTAACAATCCTTCCTGGTAAAGATGGCTTAGTTCATATTTCACAAATTTCTGAAGAGCGTGTTGAGAATGTAAGTGATAAATTAACTGAAGGCGAAACAATCAAAGTTAAAGTACTTGAAGTTGATCGCCAAGGCCGTATTCGCCTAAGCATGAAAGCAGTAACAGAAGAAGAAACAAAAGAAGATTAATTTTCTTTTATGCCCGTTATCATTCATCTTGATTGGTCACGGGCATAAACTTCTGAAATAAACTTAAAAGCCTCGTTTATCGAGGCTTTTTTGTGTCAAAATACCACGCAATGAAATACCTACTTTCCTTACTATTATTGTTCAGTGCTATATCTGTACAAGCAGCTGATTTACGCATAGCAGCAGCAACGAATTTACGTTATGTATTACCTGAATTAGTGACTGAGTTTGAACAACAAACAGGCCTTAAGGCTGAAGTCAGTTATGCCGCATCTGGAATATTAACGACGCAGATCATGCATGGTGCGCCCTTTGATATTTTTTTATCTGCCAATGTAGATTATATTAAACGCTTAATAGATCAGCAGTTTACCCAGGGAAAACCCTTAGAGTATGCTCAAGCTCAGTTAGCACTTTATGCTACTCATAGGTCAGGATTGACACTCGATGTCGATCTAGAAGGCATTAAATCTGCTTTAAAAGCGGGCACACTGAATAAAGTAACCATTGCTAACCCAAAGCATGCACCTTATGGTCAAGCAGCACAAACAGCCTTAGAGCAAGCGGGGCTTTGGCAAGCAATACAACCATATCTCTTGATTGCTGAAAATGCATCACAGGCGGTTCAATTTTCAATGGCTAGTACGGTCGATGTTGGCTTTGTTCCCTATGCTCACGTAATTCAAAATAAATTAAAAGAAAAAGGACGCTTTATTGTTTTAAAGCAGCGTTTGCCTCAACAAGCGGTTAAAATTAACCATAGCCCCCAAGCGGCTAGCCAATTTATGACCTTTTTAAATACTAAAGCAACTAAGATGACGTTGATAAGACATGGTTTTATAGTCGATATCGATAGCGACGATTAGTATGGATTGGCAAGCATTCGAAGTATCTATCAAACTAGCATTATTAACTAGTTTAAGTTTACTGCCCATAGGCTTAGGTTTGGCTTATTTGCTTGCTAATTCAAAATCATTAGCAAGCACAGTTATTGAAGCTCTGATTACTTTACCTCTAGTATTACCGCCTACCGTATTGGGCTATTTTCTATTGGTAGGATTAGATTCCTCTAGCGTATTTGGAGGCGCCTTTTTCTCTCTGACTGGTCATACACTCGCTTTTTCATTTACAGGTTTATGGTTTGCATCGATCATTTATAGCCTTCCTTTTGCTGTACAGCCGATGTTACGTTCAATGGAATCTATCGCTCCGGAAATACGCGAAGCGGCATGGTGCTGTGGTTTATCTAAATGTCGGACTTTTTTTAAAATTGAGCTTCCTTTAGCATTACCTGGCATTGTCACCGCGATGGTACTGAGCTTTTCTCATACACTAGGTGAATTTGGTGTGGTATTAATGATCGGCGGTAATATCGCTGGTGAAACCCGCACATTATCAATTGCTATTTATGACAGCGTACTGTCGTTTGAATCAAGTCAAGCACAGTCAATGTCATTAATTTTATTGGCTATAGCCTTAGTGTCTATCACTACAGTATTTTTATTTAATCGCTCTCGTTCACGTGTGGTCGGAATTTAATAATGCTGCAGGTGAGTTTAAAGCAATCACAAGGTATTCAATTAGATGTTGATTTTTCTTGCCAAAATGGTGAGATCCTTGCCCTAGTGGGGCCATCAGGTGCAGGTAAATCAACAGTGTTAAGAGCTATAGCAGGCTTATATTCACCTCGATCAGGAAAAATAACGAGTTCAGGAAAAGTATGGTTTGATAATGATATTAGCTTAACCCCACAACAGCGTCGGGTGGGAATGGTGTTCCAGAGTTATGCTTTGTTCCCACACCTTACCGTTGAAGATAATATTCGCTTAGCCTTAGATCCTTCGCAAAGGACTGATGACTCATCTGTTAGTAAGCTGTTAGCACAGGTTAACTTAACAGGATTAGGGCTGCGTTATCCCAAGCAACTTTCTGGTGGCCAGCAGCAACGAGTGGCAATAGCACGAGCCTTGGCTCGTCAACCTGATGTTTTACTACTAGATGAGCCTTTTTCAGCAGTGGACAAGGTGACTCGTAGAAAGCTCTATCTGGAGCTAAATAGCCTGCGCCGGCAACTGGATATGCCGATTATATTTGTTACCCATGATCTAGATGAGGCCGCGATGTTAGCTGATTCAATGGTAGTTATTCACCATGGTAAAACGCTGCAACAGGGAACACCACATGATATTCTATATCAACCTAACAATGTAGCGGTAGCTAAGCAGGTGGATGTGAGGAACCTATTTGAAGGTGATATTACTTCGACAGAACAGGTTACTAAATTAGTTTGGCATGGTATAAATTTAGATATTCCAGGTACTAAGATTCAAGCCTCACAGGCTATATCGTGGATTATTTCACCTGCAAAGGTTATTTTACACCAGCGATTAAGACCTTCCCGAGGTGAGCAAGAGAATCCTGTTAGTGGTGAAATTGTAGAATTATTAACCCTGAGAGGGATCACGACGGTATTAGTGAGAATACCGCTTGCCAAGGACCTGATTATTCAGATGGATGTATCTGAACATGTGGCTGAAAGAAATCAGTTACAGCAAGGTCAAACTATTAGTATGTCACTTATTGGCTCCGCAATACATATCCTAAAAGAGTAGCTTTCGAAATTAAGTGCCCCTATAAATCCTATTGTTTTAACGATTTTTCTAGCGCAATATTCGCCAAAGACATTTTTTCTACAGCTTTGTTCCAATTATTTTAAAAATCATCTTTAAGTCTAAACAAGGAGTTGTGGTAATAGATTTCATTACTAAATGTAAATGTTGTTGATTATCTAAATGCAAATCATTATTATTTGATAAAATGTTAAGCGAACTTAACTTGACCTAACTTTATTGAAGATAACTCAAATGACTGAAGAACTAAACAGTGAAACTATACCTCCAGTAATAACAGAATTAGCTGATGTTACTGAGACTCTTAACGATTCTTCATCGGTTATATCTCAAACTGAATTTGGTGAAATTATTTCGCCAGAGTTAAGCTTAGATGCGATTCAGCCGGAAACATTGGCAGATCGACTTAATGACTTTTTAACGGTCGGTGGCCCTGTGGTATGGGTGTTAAGCATAATGTCTATTTTTGCACTGGCCATTGTACTGGTTAAGTTATGGCAGTTTGCTAGCTTAAGACCAGAACGCCGTAGTGAGCTTGATCATAGCCTTGAATATTGGATGCAAGGTGAATTTACTGCTGCTAAGGATGTCTTGCCCAGCAAACATATGATTGCTGATGTTGCACGCTTAGCAATGGATGGCTTAATGACTCATTCGACCGATACCAGTTTACTTAAAGAAGAGCTTAATCGCGTTGCCACATTAAAGTTGAATCAGCTACGAGCTTATTTAAGACCGTTGGAAGTCATTGCCACACTGAGTCCATTACTTGGCTTATTAGGTACTGTATTAGGAATGATTGTGGCATTCCAACAAATGGAAGCAGCTGGAAGTCAGGTGGATCCTTCTGTGCTATCAGGCGGTATTTGGCAAGCTTTGTTCACCACAGCTGTGGGTTTATCCGTTGCTATTCCTGTTGTTGCCTTACATAACTTTTTGGAACGAAAAGTGGATCGCGTTGCAGCACTTATGAATGATGTTATTACTCAAATATTTACTCGTCAGCCGGTTGAGTCTGAACAAAATGTATTCATTAAAGGTCTAGAGAATGCTGCTTAATCTTGACCCTGCACCACGTCGAGAAATGATCAGTTTAACGCCTTTAATAGATATTGTTTTTATCCTATTACTGTTCTTTATGCTGACATCGAGTTTTTCTCGTTGGCAACAAATAGAACTGTTAACGCCTTCTCTTAGTAGTGATAGCCAAACGCCTATTATACGCGTGTTAAAGCTAGAATCGAATCAAGGAAATGTGAGCTTTGAAGGTCAAATGTTGTTAAGTCAGGATGCGAATAAATTAGCTGCATTGATTAAACAGGAGCCTAAAGCAACGTATGTTATTACCGTTTCCAAGGGTATTCATACGCAAGCTGTCGTGACATTGCTTGATAACTTAAAGCAAGCAGGTGCTTATCAAGTTTCATTGGCGGGTGTACTGCCATGATTTTAACGACACAAGCAAAAAGAAAAACAAGCAGTGCTGATGATAGTTTAATTCCACTTATTAATGTGGTTTTTTTAATGCTTATTTTTTTCATGGTAGCAGGTCATATTGAGCCTTCAGATGGTGTAAATGTATCACCTCCTGTGTCATTAAGTGCCAGTGATATTACGGCTGAACCATTGAAAATTGTTGTCGGTAAAGAAGGGCAAGTATTCATTGCTAGCGTGCTTATTAGTGATGGAGAACTGACTCAACAGGTTCTAGCGTATTCATCTTTAATGGCAGAAGGGCAACAAGCCTCCGTTATTGTTAAAGCTGATGCTGAGCTTGCCATAGAGCAGTTGCAGCGAGTTTTCAAAGACATTAAAGCGGCAGGAATTGAGCGTTTATCCCTCATTACTAGCCAGACTCAGGTTTAAGTAATCATGATAAGTACACGCCATTGGGTGGCGGCACTGGTGCTAGCTTTAACCATTCATGCTCTAGCTTTTATGCCTTCTTTATCTTTATTTGAACAGTCGTCAGCTGAAGATAAAGGCGAGACCGGCATAGAAATAGATTTAGGAATGTTGGGTGAGATGGGCGAATCCATAGATTCTTCAGTAGATGATACCGAAGAGCTAGAAGAAAGCGTCGCACCTGAGCCGGAAGAGGTCATTGAGCCTGTGGAAGATATAGTTGAAGATGTTAAAGAGGCAGAACTAGAGCCCGTTGAAGACATAATAAAGCCATTGCAAAAATTAGAAAAAATAGTTGAAACTAAAAAAGACAAGGTAAAAATAAAGAAGCAGGCTAAGCCTAAAAAGAAAAAAGAAAAGCCAGTTGAGATTGAAGAGGTCGTTGAAGAAAAAAAAGTAGTGAAGGAAGTAACTGATAAACCAAGCAATAAGACTGCAGAAAAAGCGGCGAGTCCTAAAAAGCGTACAACCGGAAGATCTGATGCATTAAGTACAGGAGGAAGTGCAGCTGCAGAACGCTCTTATTATTCTGAACTTGCTGCTAGATTGGCGAAGCATAAACGTTACCCAAGTCGCGCACGGAAAAGAAACCAAGAAGGCGTGGTAACACTATTTTTTATAGTCAATCGTGAAGGCAAGGTACTTGAATCGAGGATTAGCAAGAGTTCTGGCCATAAAAGGCTCGATGAGGCGGTATTAAAAATGTTACGAAAGGCATCGCCTTTTCCCCCTTTTTCTGAAGATATGCAACAGCAACAATTATCAATCAATATTCCGATTGAATTTAAATTGAAAGATAGGCGTTAAAGAAAAAACTAGTTTAGTTAGTAGCGGTTCATTCGAATTCGCTAACCATCAATTAAAAATTGTAAAGAATTGTAGCCAGTAAACGTGAGGTTTATAGCCAACAATATCAACATGGACACCTGTTCAGGTTGAAGTCTGCACGTTAACGGCGTGTAAATAAAATACCGTTAAATTTTAAATAATTTAAAAAGGAACTTAAATAATGATTTCAAAAAAGACTAACCCAATAGTAGCCAGTAAACGTGAGGGTAAATCCCTTAGTTTACAAGCCAATACCGAAGGTTTTACTTCTATCTCAATGGCGACTACATTGGCATTAGCTGTTTCAACGGCAATGATGGGCAATGTACATGCTGAAGAAATTTCAACATTAGATACATTGGTGATTGAAGAATCTGCAGTAAAAGCAGATGCCAACCCATATGCTGAAGAAAATGCACCTTATAAAGCAAAACGTTTATCAGGTTCAAAACATACACGTGATATTGCTGATACCCCACAAACAATGACCGTTCTGACAAAAGACGTTATTGCTGACTCAGGTAAAACAGAGCTTAAAGATATTTTAAGTGCACAACCTGGTATCACATTAGGTACCGGTGAAGGTGGTAACTCATTTGGTGACCGTTACATTATTCGTGGTTATGAAGCGCGTAGTGATGTATTTACTGATGGTTTACGTGAACCAGGCTTGATTACTCGTGAAACATTTGCTGTTGATCAAATTGAAATTAGCAAAGGTGCTAGTTCAACATTTGCTGGCCGTGGTTCTACTGGTGGTGCAGTAAATGTAGTAACAAAAAAAGCAACACTTGAAGATGATTTCTCAACATTAAGTGGTGGTATTGGTACGGATAAATATCACCGTTACACACTTGATTCAAATAAAGTTATTACTGATAAATTAGCCGTTAGAATTAATGCCTTATACAGTGATGCAGATATTCCTGACCGTGCCCCTGCAAAAGAGCAACGCCAAGGTTTATTACTTTCTGGTGTATTTGAAGCAACAAATGATTTAACTATTTCATCTGATTATTATTATTTTGCAAGTGATGATAGAACCGATCCAGGCGTACAACTTGATCGTTCTACGGGTATCATTGATAAAGATATTAAAAATATTGGTCAGAGTGGTTTAGATTTCCACGATACCAAAGCAAGTATCTTTACTACGAAGATTGATTGGAATATTAACGATAATCTTCGAATTGAAAATAAAACACGTATTGGCCGAGCAGATAATGCCTTTATCGTGTCTGGTTACCATAGCTTTTTTACTGCTGGCATTAGAGGGTTTAACGCATGGCAAGAAAATAAGTATTTAGGCAATCAAACAAATGTATTGTTTGATACTACTCTTTGGGGCAAACAACATAACTTTGTCTCAGGTATTGAGTTTGCCAAAGAAAATGTGAAAGCAGGTAGTTACACTGTTGCGACAGATGCTTCGGTACCAATATTGACCCTTACAACCCTGATAATAGCAGCTGGTCAGGAACTGTCACAAAGAACCATGGCTCTGATCTAGAACTGAAAACAATATCTGCTTACTTGATGGATACTATTACCCTATCAGATGATTGGGAAGTATTTGCTGGTGTACGTTATGACCATTTTGACTATGATTTACATACTAATGCCAGTAATGGACGTTTTGGTCCTAACCCAGCGGCTGATTATGGATATAGTGATGGTTTATGGAATGGTCACTTTGGCGTCGTTTTCTCACCTTGGGAAAATGGTAATGTCTATGCAAGCTGGAGTACCTCATCAAACATAAATGGTGGGGAAGCTGACGCAGGTACTAACTGTGGTTATGGTGGTTTATGTCGGGACACAAATGGTGGCTATGATGCTAAACCAGAAAAGTCAGAGAATATTGAATTAGGTACTAAATGGAACCTATTTGATAATAGCTTACTATTAACTACTGCTATTTTCCAGACAACAAAAGATGATGTTATTGAAGGTAGCACAAACTCATATTCACCTACTGGTAGTTTAAATACAGGTAAAAATAGAGTACGTGGTATTGAGTTAGGATTATCTGGAAACATTACTCCGAAATTAAGTGGTCAAATGGGTATCGCTATTATGAACTCTGAAACATTAAAGTCATATGATGATGCTAATAAAGGTAAGCCAAAAGCTAACTTTGCTAATAGAAGTGCGAATGTACAATTAAAATATGCATTCACGCCTAAATTTAATTTTGGTGGTAATTTAACTTATTCAGATGGAATGCTAGGTGGCCAGCCTGATGCGGGTTCAAATAGTCAAACTACTATCAGAACACCGAGCTACACGGTATTTGACCTATTTGCTACTTACCAGGCGACTGAACAGTTAGGTGTTCGTGCCAATATTCAGAACTTAACTGATAGAGACTATTACACTGCGATTTATCGTGGTGGTGATATTATTTATATTGGTGATGCTCGTTCTGCAAATGTGACATTAACGTACAAATTTTAATTAATAAAATTAAACGTTAAGTTGTAAAATAACCGAGGGCAGTGATGTCCTCGGTTTATTTTTTATAAGGACTTAAGTATGATTGCTATTCCTAATGTGCTGTCTGCACAGCAGTTAGCCGCTATTCATTCTAAAATCAACCAAGAGCAGTGGGTAGATGGACGAACCACGGGGGGGCAGCAAGCAAATAGCGTCAAAAACAATCAACAATTACCGACTGATTCTGCCATTGTGCGTGAATTAGAAGACTTTGTATTATCTGTGTTAGCACAAAATCCGGTATTTATATCAGCCGCATTACCGCTTAAGATTTTCCCGCCAATGATTAATCGTTATGGTATCGGTGAAACATATGGTGTGCATGTTGATAATGCTATCCGAGTACCCCCAGGTACTGGAGCACGAATTCGAACAGATTTGTCAGCCACTTTATTTTTAAGTGATCCTGACAGTTATGACGGGGGCGAGTTAATGGTAGAAGACCATTTTTCAACTCAACCGGTCAAGCTTGCAGCGGGCGATTTAATCCTTTATCCCTCAACTAGCCTCCATCAGGTAACGCCTGTGACTAAAGGTGAGCGGATAAGTATGGTTTTCTGGTTACAAAGTATGATCAGAGACAATGAACAAAGAAAAATGTTATTTGATTTAGACCAAAGCGTGCAATCGTTGACTGCTATTCATGGTCATGAAGCGAAAGATGTAATGCGCTTATCAGGTATTTATCACAACCTTATTCGCGAATGGGCGGATACCTAATATTTAAAGTGAGCACATAATCATGACAATGCCATTCAAACCAGCATTAGAGCGAATCCCTGATGATTTAGTCAGCCTGTCTGATTATGCTACTTATGCTAAAAATCATATGTCTCATGCGGTGTATGAGTATATTGTCGGTGGTGGGGCTGATGAATTAACCTTACGTCGCAACCGTAGTAAATTTGATGATATTAATATTAATCCTCGCGTACTGACGGACTGTACACAAGGTGGAACACATACTGAACTATTAGGTGAAAAATGGCGCCATCCTATGATGTTAGCCCCCGTAGCCTTTCATAAATTGGTGCATCCAGAAGGTGAAATTGCCACAGCCCAAGCAGCCAGTATTCTAGAAACCGGCATGATGGTGAGCACCTTGTCTTCAATTTCATTAGAAGATATTGCTGACGAGTTAGATAGCCCAAAATGGTTCCAGCTTTATTTTCAACAGAGCCGTGAGTTTACTTTGTCATTAGTAAAGCGAGCAGAAGCGGCAGGCTATACTAAATTAGTAGTGACAGTAGATGCACCCTTACACGGAATTAGAAACCGGGCTCAACGGGCTAAATTTGTCTTGCCGAGGCTGTGAATCTTGTTAACCGACCTAGCCTACCTTCAGCTTCATTTGATCCTACACAAAGTATTGTCTTCCAAGGCATGATGAGTGAGACGCCAATATGGGATGATATTGAATGGCTACAGCAACAAACTGACTTGCCTATTATTTTAAAAGGTATTTTAAGCCCAGATGATGCGTTAAAAGCCGTTGATATCGGCATTGCAGGAATTGTAGTGTCTAATCATGGTGGGCGAACCTTAGACTGTGTGCCAGCAGCGATTGAAGTATTACCGTATATCAGAGAAGTAGTCGGAAAGGACTATCCATTATTACTTGATGGTGGCATTGAACGAGGCACCGATGTGTTTAAGGCACTTGCATTAGGGGCTAATGCGGTATTAATTGGCCGTCCTCAAGTCTATGCTTTAGCTGTAGGAGGTGCTTTAGGCGTCGGACATATGTTGCGTATTCTACGTGAAGAGTTGGAAGTGGCTATGGCATTGGCGGGTACGCCTACCATTGATTCAATTGGTTTGCACTCGCTGTGGAAGTACCCAATGTAAAGTTCAGCAAAGAAGAAGATTTTCGTAGCATAAATAGTGGCTAACGATTATCATAAGAATGATTCTTATTTGAAAGTTAATAGCTAATTCAGCTAGTGTTAAATTATTAGAGGTGAAATTAAAATGAAAAAAGGGTTACTCGGCCTTATCGCACTTGTTTTCATGGTTCCTGTGAGCAACGCTGCCACAGATGAAGTGAATATTTATTCTTATAGACAACCATTTTTGATTGATCCAATTACCAATAAATTTACTGAAAAAACAGGCATTAAAGTAAATATTATTTATGCTAAAAAAGGCATCGCTGAAAAGCTTGAGCGTGAAGGTAAATATAGTCCAGCTGATCTAATTTTAACGTCAGACTTTAACCGTTTGGTAGAAGTGACCAGTAAAGGTTTAACTCAAAAAGTAGCAAGTGATGCGTTAACAGCGAATATTCCCGCTCAATACCGAGGCAGTGATAATCAGTGGTTTGCATTAACCACTCGTGCCCGAGTTATTTATGCATCAAAAGATCGTATTGAGAATGCTAAAACACTGAGTTATGAAGATTTAGCATCAGAGAAATTTAAAGGTAAGATTTGTGTGCGTAGTGGTAAACACCCTTACAATATTTCACTTATCGCCTCAATGATTGCGCATAACGGTGAAGCAGAAACGAAACAATGGTTAGTAAAAGTAAAAGATAATCTTGCCCGTAAACCTCAAGGTAATGACCGTGCACAAGTTAAAGCTATTAAAGAAGGCGTGTGTGATGTGTCTTTAGGAAATAGTTATTACTTTGGTAAAATGTTGGTAGATGAAGCTCAAAAACCATGGGCTGATGCGGTTAACATTATATTTCCTAACCAAGCTAACCGAGGAGCACATATCAATATTTCAGGTGTTGCCATGGCTAAATATGCACCTAATAAAGACAATGCCCGTGCTTTAATGGAATTCTTAAGCGGTGAAGAAGCGCAGTCTTTATATGCCTCTCTAAATATGGAATATCCTGTTAACGCTAAGATTGAACCCTCTGAAATGGTTAAGTCTTGGGGTGAGTTTAAAGCAGATGTTATTCCATTAAGCACTGTGATTAAGCATCAACAGGCTGCCTATAACTTGTTAGATGAGGTAAAATTTGATCTCTAGTTAATTCTTTAAAAGAGCTCTTAATGCGAACAATTAGCCCCAACAATTGGGTGCTATCATCTTGGGTAGTGTCGATATTCCTAATCTTGCCTGTTATTGCCATAGCAGTGCAAAGTTTAGCCGTTGACACTGCCCTTTTTGATCACCTTTGGGCAACAGTACTGACTGATTACATTATAAATACAGTTCAGTTGGTATTTTTAGTCTTAGTTTTCTCTGCTTTATTTGCTTTGCCTAGTGCGTGGTTTATCGCCATGTGTGAATTTAAGGGCCGCAAGCAATTTCAATGGCTATTAATGCTGCCTTTAGCCATGCCAGCTTATGTGGTGGCTTATATTTATACTGATTTACTTGATTTTGCAGGCCCAATACAGCGGGCTATGCGAGCAGTGTTTCAGGCCAATACCGCAGTAGGCGAGTATTGGTTTTTTGAAGTTAGAAATATTTATGGTGCAGCACTCATGCTGTCTCTTGTGCTTTATCCCTACCTTTACCTGATTGCTCGTACTGCATTTTTGGAGCAAGGGGCAAGCCTATTTCAAGTAAGCCGTACTTTAGGTTTATCACCTTGGCAAAGTATTAAACGTATATCATTGCCTTTATGTCGGCCAGCCATTGTAGTCGGGCTGATTTTTATCGGTGCAGAAGCACTAGGTGATTTTGCTACTGTTCATTATTTTGCTGTTAATACGCTAACCACAGCTGTTTATGATAGTTGGTTAGGTCATGGTTCCTTATCAGCGGCAGCTAAAATCTCCATGTTAATGCTGATTAGCGTGGTAGGTTTATTGTCTTTAGAACGCTGGCAGCGAGGCAAACAACAGTTTTACCATAAATCGTCTGGTCAAAATTTACGTTTAAAGCTTAATACGCGTTGGGCTACCATTGCCTTTATCTGGTGTTTACTTTTGATTGCCGCTGGATTTTTTATTCCCGTGGTTATTTTAATTGATTATGCCATTCAGTATTTTTCAGGCTGGCAAGCTAGCTTATGGCAGGTCTTACTTCAAAGTGTTTGGCTAGCACTATCTGTTGCCTTGATTACCGCCATAATCGCTATTTTATTTGTCTACACACAACGTTTAACCGCTACGCTAAGTAGTGCTATTCCATTAAGAATAAGTACTGTCAGCTATATTATGCCAAGTACCGTGTTAGCAATAGGAATCCTAATTCCTATGACCTTCTTTGAAATTAGCATTAATGACTATTTAGTGGCTTTAGGATTTCAACCTCCTGGCTTATTTTTATCAGGTACGGTATTCGCGCTTATGTTTGCTTTTGCAGTACGGTTTCAAGCTGTGGCTAATGGTGTAGTTGAGTCTAGTTTTTTGAATGTTAGTCCTTCACTTGACATGGCTTCAAGGACATTAGGTAAGTCTTATTTATATACCTTGTTTTTTGTTCATCTGCCGTTAATTAAAAAAGGCATATTTACAGCTGTTTTATTGGTTTTTATTGAATGTATGAAAGAGTTACCCGCGGCATTATTATTGAGGCCGTTTAATTTTGATACTTTAGCTACCTATATTTACCAGTATGTATCAGATGAACAACTAGAGCAGGCAGCCTTTGCGGCTATTTTAATCGTATTAGCCGGCTTGATACCGGTTATTAGATTGACGCAAACAGATAAGTTGAAAAGTGACTAATATGAAAGAAATGTTAAAAGTCGATGAGATGTCAATTAAGTATGAGAAAAAAGAAGTACTTAATAAGCTATCTCTAGCCGTTTATGAGAATGAAATCTTATGCTTATTAGGTCAGAGTGGATCAGGTAAAACAACAGTATTGAAAGCTATTGCGGGTTTATTACCATTGCATAATGGCCTAATTTCACTCGATGAACAGGATATATCTTCAGTTGAAAATGTGCTTGCACCTGAGAAAAGAGAAATAGGTATTATCTTCCAAGACTATGCTTTATTTCCTCATCTTAATGTACTAAGAAATATTTGTTTTGGCATTAAAAATACAACAAAAAAACAAGCAGAAACGAGTGCTAAAGAACTGCTTGAATTGGTCAAAATGCAAGGCTATGAAAACGCTTATCCTCACGAATTATCTGGTGGCCAGCAGCAACGTATCGCGATTGCTCGAGCCTTAGCGATTCAACCGAAATTATTATTGTTAGATGAACCTTTCTCCAATGTTGATTTTCAATTACGTCAACAATTAATGACTGATATTCACCAAATAATTAAACAGAGAGGTATTGCCGCTATCTTGGTTACTCATAGTAAAGAAGAAGCCTTTTTCTTTGCAGATAAATTGGCCTTTATGGAAAAYGGAAAAATTGTACAGYTAGCRGCGGCAGAGTCACTTTATTTSCGGCCRAATACTGCCTCTYTAGCKGAATCRATGGGCGAAGGAAACTGGTTTGATGTGGARGTGGTGGATAAATTTACYACRCGATCATCRATAYTAGGCTTGATAAGCTCGACAGAAGCACATGGYTTTGAATTAGGCTGTAAATTAAGACAGTTYATYAGGCCKGAACAAATGGTTTTACAMGCTRRTAATGMCGCTCARGCGRTTGTTRTTGGACAAGTRTTTMATGGYGGTAGTCGCCGTTAYACGGTGAAAGTAGAKCAAGAAGTGATCATTGTTAACCAATCATCGAATGGGRAMATAGATGTGAAAACTCAGGTTTCAATAACAGTATTAGCTCATATAGCTATTTTATTTCAAGTATAATAACCCGTGTAACTATATGGATATTGTTAATGTTGAACTTCGGCGCGATTATTGCTTTCAATTTTAGTGTCGCAAACAAAAACTTATCTCAGGGAGAGATAGAATAATGAATATGAATAGCATTAGAGTTAAGAGCTCATTACCAATTGTATTATTAAGTATTTTATTAATGATCACATTGTTTGTTTTTTCGCATTTATTGGCCTTACAAAAGGATGCATTAGATAAACAATCAAAGAATTTTTCGACAGCCATTTCAGTGATATTAAATGCAGATCGTGATTTATATCAAGCTAAAWKAGSNTGAAAWWRMKWTTTTRRMTRAAGSRASWWCAYMWSAGRTAGWAMWRRAMYRMYMWRAMMACRYTCAGCAAGTTAAAACTAGATTTGAAGAGTATAGAAAGCAACTTACTGATTATCCTCAGTTGACTCAAGAATTTGCTCACTTTGATTCGGTATTCAATGACTGGTTATTATCCTCAAATAAATTAGTCTCATCGCATAAAAAAATCACTGCTTTTCAAGCCTCACAATTAAGTGACGCTTCAAATGAGAAGTTTAATGAGCTTAGGGAAATATTAAATATAGCAGGAGAAGGCGTTGAAGAGCTAGCCGCTCAATCTATTATTGAGCTAAAAGAGACAACCAGTACTTTTTTACAAGTGGCAATCGTTGTGATTGTGGTAAGTTTAATTATTGCTGGTTGGTATAGTTATACCGTCCCTAAAGCATTAACAGAGCAAGTATTATTTGTTACTAAAAGCATTAAGCAGATTGCTGATGGCGATGGTGATCTCACTAAAAGACTTAAAGTAACCAGTAAAGATGAGTTTAGTGATTTAGTCACGGTCTTTAACCATTTTGTTGCAAAACTACAGGGTATTATTTCTGAAGTGCATGTTGAAGCAGGAAAGCTAGAAGCATTAACTGGCACTCTTTCTGATTCATCGGAAAAAACCAAAATTATTACTGAAACATTGAATGTGGCTACCGATACTATTGTGAGCGCAGTTGATGAGATGAATATTTCAAGTGAAGATATGTCTACGGTAGCTACATTAGCCGTACAAGAGGCTGACCGGTCACACGCTTTAACTGAAAGTGGAATGACGGCTGTAACAAAATCACATCAATGTATTCAACGTTTTTCTAGTGATATGGATGTTGCATTGAATAGCTCATCAGAATTACAGCAAAGCTCTGAAAATATTGGTTCTGTATTAGATGTTATACGAAGTATTGCTGAGCAAACTAATTTACTCGCCTTGAACGCGGCAATTGAAGCGGCACGAGCAGGTGAACATGGCCGTGGTTTTGCGGTTGTGGCCGATGAGGTTAGAACATTAGCATCAAGAACTCAAGACAGTACTAACGATATACAAAGCATGATTGAACAACTCAAATTAAGAGTAGAAGAATCTGCTAAAGCAATTGAAAGTGGTAAGAAGAATGCCGATGTAACCGTTAGTACATTTAAAGAAACCGACCAAGTATTCAAAGATCTACAAGATTCATTTAGCAGAGTTAATGAAATGTCTTCGAAAACAGCACAGGCAACCGAAGAGCAAACCCATGTAACTAACAGCATTAGCCAGAACTTGAATGATCTAAATGAGCAAGCGCAATCAGCAAGTTCCATTGCGGTAGTAACTGAAGGGCTCACAACAGACATTAAATCATTAGCGAATAATTTAAATGCCTTAGTAGGTCGATTTAAGGTCTAGAGAACTGATTTAAAAGGTATCAGTAGCATCGGAATAGATACCAAAAATAAGGCATAACTTGTCGTTAGTCTTAAAGTATACGATAATGAGATTAATTATCATTTACTTCTGGTTTTAAATTCGAATGTCCGCCACTAAAACGGCTGCAAAGCAAGATGCCTTACAACAAGTAAACGAGCTTTATCAGCAACATCAAAGTTGGCTTAACAGCTGGTTACGAAACAAACTAGGCTGCTCTCATCGGGCAGCCGATCTTGTTCAAGATACATTTCTACGTGTATTAGAACGTGATGAGCCAGTAGAAATTAAAGAGCCTAAAGCTTTTTTATCTACCATTGCTAGGCGAGTATTATCGAATCATTGGCGCCGAGATAAAATTGAAAAAGCCTATTTAGATGCGTTGATGGGCTTACCTGAAACCGTCACTCCTTCAGAAGAGGAACGCGCTATTCTTATCGAAACAGTTGTTGAAATAGACCTGTTATTGGATGGATTACCTCTTATTGTGAAAAAAACATTTTTATATGTGCAATTAGAAGGAATGCGCCACGCTGAGGTAGCGGAAAAGCTGTCAATTTCTGTTACGACAGTAAAAAGGTATTTAACGCGTGCTGCAGCACAGTGTTATTTCTCTTTAGATATTGGTGAATAAGCGCTCGAAATGGATAACAATAAACAGCTTTCAAGTAATAATTCAGCGACTAATTTGAAACAGATTATTTCTACCTCTGTTGCAACGGAAGCTATCGAGTGGATGTTTGAGCTACAGAGTGAAGATAGTAGCGCTGAGACGTATCAAAACCTGATGTTGTGGCGCAAGCAAAGTGCTGAACATGAACAAGCATGGCAACGAATCGAAATATTAAATAAAAAGCTAAAAAGTGTATCTTCGCCACTGGCTAAAGCAGTAACCTATTCTGGACTAACAGAGAAAGATCAACTTTCTCGCCGAGATAGCTTTAAAGCCCTTGCTTTGTTTCTTGTGGTGGGTAGCTCAACCTTATTGATTGAGAAACAAATCCCCTGGCAAAGTATTTTAGCCGATGTGCATACTAAGATTGGCCAGAGACAAAGGATTACCTTAGCAGATGGAAGTGTCCTTGATTTAAATACCGATACCGCTATCAGCATAGATTTTACCCAGTTAGAAAGAAGGGTTTATTTACATAAAGGCGAGATTCTTGTGGTGACAGCTAAAGATAAGCAAGCTGTACCTCGACCATTTATCGTAGAAACTCAGCAGGGTGAATTAATGCCTATCGGCACGAAATTTAGTGTTTATCAAAGAGATGAACAATGTCGGCTAATGGTGATTGAGGGGGCTGTTCAAGTTCATCCTAGAGGTGAACTGAACTTGTGGGAAATAATTAAAGCACAACAGCAAGTACATTTTGACCARYATGGRYTTTATRAKATTGAAGCSGCTGATGAAAATACYRTGGCATGGACAAGCGGGATGATTATTGCCAGTGGCATGCGGTTAGCTGAYTTTTTAARTGAGTTAARCCTTCACCGTTCAGGYGTATTACGTTGTGATCCTGCGGTWGAAAATATTAARYTATCTGGCTCTTATCCCTTGGCTGATACTAACTTRATATTAACYAGCCTAGCTCAAACATTGCCGATAGAAATYAGYTATATGACTAACTTATGGGTCACKGTAAAAGCCAAATCATCTTANMYWAASWTWAAAAAAKTAAATTAAAGTGGTCTAATTAAAAATCTCGCGGGACTTATTAGGAAAGAGAGACTATTTTCTACTTAAYCCTAAGGAATTTACAATGAGYAASCCWGCCCATAACGGGACYTTATCTAAACCAATGAAAACTAGCTTTAAGCCTAYATCACTGTCGCTATCTATCWGCCAAGCTATTSTAGCCGTGRGCCTATCATTACTGGCCACTAATGYGGTATATGCTGCTGACAAYACCGYTACAGARTYACATTATGAGGCTACKACTAAYGARTATCAGTTATCGGCAGGTACATTRGAGTYAGTATTAAATCAATTAGGYAGAGAAGCAGGGMTTTTATTRGCATTCCCAACCTCATTAACTCAAGGCTTACAAAGTTCRGGCTTATCGGGMAGYTTCACWGCYRMRCAAGCATTAKMWMAKYTATTAGAAGGTACWRAKATYGTTGCAGTAYCTAATGGTCRTAAYAGYTATATATTACAAARTAAAACKGAYTCWGRTCTCACATTACCWACACTTTCTGTTGTRGGTAAAGCYATTACTTCAACTAATCAGCTTGCWGATACSTAYGCRGGKGGRTTRGTTGCAAAGGGTGGCCGYTTAGGTATTTTAGGYCAGCAAGAYGTAGCWGATGTRCCYTTTAATGTGGTTGGTTATACCGCTAAATTAATTGAAAACCAGCAAGCWGCTACCATTGCTGATGTACTTGATAATSAYGCTTCAGTACAACGTGGTTTTGGTTATGGTAACTATGCAGAAAAGTTTACCGTACGTGGTTTTGCTCTAGATGGTGATGATATTTCATTTGGTGGTTTATATGGTGTTTTACCACGCCAAGTAGTGGCAACTAATCTAGCTGAACGGGTGGAGTTATTTAAAGGGTCTAATGCCTTTTTAAATGGAGTATCTCCAGGTGGTTCTGGGGTTGGAGGCGCAATTAATCTTGAGCCAAAACGAGCAGGAGATGAGCCTTTAACGCGTGTTTCATTAGATTATAGTGCTGATTCCCAAGTAGGTATTTCAGCAGATATTAGCCGTCGCTTTGGTAATGATGAACAATTTGGTGTACGTGTTAACTTATTAAACCGTGAAGGCGATACTGCGATTGATAATGAAGATCGTGAAACTAAATTATTAGCGGTAGCATTAGATTACCAAGGAGATCAATTTAGCTCATCTGTTGATATCGGTTATATGAAACAAAATATTTCAGGTGGACGTTCAGTTGTTTATACAGGCGGAGCTTTAACAGCTATACCTAAAGCACCAGAAGCAGATGTAAACTACGCTCCAAGTTGGGCAGGTACTAGCATGGAAAATACCTTTGCTATGTTACGTGCCGACTATGATGTTACTAATAACTGGAATATTTATGGTGCGATTGGTGTTAATAAAACACGCGAATTTGGTGTTTATGCATCACCTACGGTAAATGATATCGAAGGTAACTCGACGGTATACCGCATCAGCGTGCCTTATGAGGCTGAGTCTTTTTCAAGTTTATTTGGAGTGAAAGGTCAATTTAATACGGCTTCGGTTTCACATCAACTAAACCTAGCTTATTCAGGGTTTTATCAAAGAGTTAATACCGCTTATGACTTCTCGTCATGGCCTGGTGATTCGACTAATATTTATAACCCTACTGACGTGGCTTATCCTGCTAGAGACTCGGGTGGTGGTGATATGAATAATCCTAATGTACGTAGCAGGAACAAAATGGCAGGGGTGTCATTATCTGACAGCATTGGCTTCTTGGATGATAAATTACTGCTAACACTAGGTGTGCGTTATCAAGACGTAACAGTAAATAGCTATTCTTATGCTGGTGAGATCGAAACACGTTATAAAGAACACGCCATTTCACCTGTTTATGGTCTTGTGATTAAACCATGGCAGCACATTTCTCTGTATGCCAATCATATTGAAGCTTTACAGACTGGACCAAGTGCTCCGAGTTCTGCGGTAAATAGCGGGGAAGTATTTTCTCCTTATAAATCGAAGCAAAAYGAGATYGGTATTAAAGTMGAYTATGACACYATTGGTGCSAGYCTAGCAGTATTTGAAATTTCWAAACCAGAAGGSTATACCAACTTAARCAATRRATATGGTATTTACGGTGAGCAACGTAACCGWGGYCTAGAATTGAGYGTWTATGGTCARCCTAGTGAYAATGTWCGTTTAAATGCCAGTGCYTCATGGTTAAAYCCTGAGCTTACTGATACTGAAAATGGTACTAATGATGGCAATGATGCTGTTGGTGTRCCTGAATACCGAATGGTATTRGGCGGCGAGTGGGATATTCCTCAAGTGAATAGYTTAACTGTATTAGGTAAGCTTATTCATAATGGTTCACARTTTAGCGATGCMGCTAATACGCTTGARTTATCATCATGGACACGTGTTGATYTAGGTTTGAAATATACTGCGTCAGTKGGTCAACAAGCRGTAGTATTACGTGCCAATGTGAACAATGTGTTTGATAAAARYTATTGGTCATCAGCAATGGGYGGTTACTTAACRCAAGGTTCACCACGTGAAGTTAAATTATCAATATCGACAGATTTTTAATGATGATTTAATKGTTTAATTTGMAAGAGTMAAAGGCCRGTTAGTTTAACTATCTGGCCTTTTTATTATCTKRAATMWACRRKYTTATWWTKTTAAWAAYTKATTAAAGCATTGCAGYTAGATRAGGTTTACAGTTAAGRTGATAAYGATTCTCATCTGTATTYAWYGSCTTATATTAAAAAWAKNNTAATTATGTCTGAACTACCACTYGGTCAATATGATCATATAAACCATATCTATAGCAAGCATCATCGCTGGCTAAAGTCATGGTTATACWCGCGTTTAAATTGTTCGGARCAAGCCGCTGATTTGGCGCAAGATACMTTTGTWCGCCTGTTAYTAAAAGCAGAGYTRATTAGYTTAGAKGAACCTAAAGCSTACTTAACMACMATYGCWAAAGGTTTAGTGATTGATCAYTGGCGACGAGGWGATTTAGAAAAAGCSTATAAAGAAGCCGTRGCTAATYTACCTGAACCTTATGTTCGWTCTGCWGAAGARACACAYCTWRCATTAGAGTTRTTAATGCAAATATCGTCTTTATTAGATGGAATGAAGTCTAAAGTGAGAATGGCTTTTTTATTATCTCAGCTAGAAGGCATGACCTATGTACTCATTGCGAAAAAGATGAATGTTTCAACTCGTACGGTAGAGCGTTATATTGCTGATGCGATGTATCACTGCTACTTACTTCGTTATAGCGATGAAKCATAAGATTATGACCTCAGTAAACTTRGRTGATARTAAGCTACTKARTAAGASGGTAGTACAAGAGGCTATTAGCTGGCAAATACGYCTAAATTCACAAACAGATGATGATGCTAGTAGGCAGGAATTTATAGAGTGGCATCAATCRGAGCCKGATCAYCARCTRGCATGGAAGAGAATAGAGRCTATTGGCRGTGAGTTTTATGAYGTCTTATCTGCTTTACCTGAAAAGAAYATTATTATTCCCACTTTAGATGCWGCATCGAAGAACATGCAGCGTCGAGATATGTTGAAGCTRCTTTCAGTTGTAYTGACAACAGGARYMGTCGYTGGCCTTAACTCTGAATATCAGTGGTTAGAAAYGTGGTCAGYAGACTATKCCACYGYAAAAGGTGAAAGAAGAACGGTTCAGCTAGCGGATGGAACAGTACTTTTATTCAATACGAATACTGCTGTTGATATTCGTTTCACCCGCAAAGAACGTCTACTTATATTACGCCGAGGCGAAGTGTTTGTTACTTCCGGAGCCGACAGTAAGGCAGTAATGCATCGACCATTATTAGTTGAAAGTGAACATGCTCGATTTCAAGCGATAGGGACACGATTCTTAGTTAGACGAAATGAGATAAATAGTCATTTGATGGTTGAACAAGGCAAGGTGGAAATAAGTAATGCGCTTGGTAACAAGCATATTGTTAACGCAGGTGAATCCTATGATGTTTCAGTCAGCGATATTACGGTCTATGACAATAATAAACTGAAACTAGATGCTTGGTTACAAGGGATGCTAGTGGTAGATAATATTAGGCTAGTCGATTTTTTGGCAGAAGTATCTCGTTATCGGCTTGGTTATTTAAATTGTGATCCAAGCATTGCTAACTTACGTTTATCGGGGGTATTCCAGCTGGATGATCCCGATCAAATCGTGGCTATGCTACCTCAGTTATTACCTGTTCAACTCGTGTATAGAACGAAGTGGTGGGCAAGAATACTTCCAAATTAAAAAAATAAATTTGTCGGGTTTTTAAATCTCATTCGGTAGAGAGAGTAATACTTTCTATTTTTAAAGGAACCTCTCAATGAGAAAAGCTCAACGTTCAATAGTGACACAGTGTTGTAAAGCCGCATTGTTAGCATCTAGTCTTGCTGTAATTTCAGTTCCCTCTTTGGCTGCAGATAATGTCAGTGATTCTGAATTGGTTCAAAGCCATTATTCAATTCCAGCTGGCAAGCTTGCTTCGGTATTAAACCTATTTGCTCAACAAGCTAATATTACGCTGTCATTTACTCCTGAACAGTTACAAGGTTTAAACAGTACAGGTTTAAATAGTAAATACTCTACTGACGCTGCTTTAAAAGAACTATTAGCAGGTACAGATTTAGTGGCTCAAAAAGGCCAATATGGCTATGTTATTTTGAACAATAAAGACAATACTATTTTATTGCCTAACCTTAATATTTCAGCTGATAAATATTTAGAAACAGCAACTGGCCCGGTGCAAGGTTATGTCGCTGAGAGAAGTTCAACAGCGTCTAAATTAGACTTAGCTATTTTGGAAACAGCTAGAAATATTAGTGTAGTCTCTGCCGAGCAAATATCAGATAGAAAAAGTCTGACAGTAGAAAATGCAGTAGCTTATACATCGGGCGTCAGAATTGGTGATTCAGGTTTTGACCCTCGCTTTGATATGGTCACTATAAGAGGATTTTCAGCGACAACTAATGCCGATTTCCTTGATGGTTTACGTCAACCTAATACGGGCTGGTTGTCTTATTATGGAACCGAGCCATATAACTTAGAACGAGTTGAAGTATTAAAAGGCCCTGCCTCTGTTTTATATGGATATATCAGCCCCGGCGGCATGGTTAATAAAGTAAGTAAACGTCCGGTTGAGCAAGAAATTCATGAAATAGAATTACAAGCAGGTAATCATACTAACTACCAAGCTCAATTCGATTTTGCCGGTAAGATTGCTGATAATGCTAATGTACTTTATCGTGTAGTAGGCTTAACGCGAGATGCAGGCACTGATATTGAATGGATTGATAATGATACTAGCTTTATTGCACCGTCATTAACCTGGAAAGCAAGTGATAATACCCAAATAACCTTCTTATCCCATTATCAAGATAAGCAAACATCTGCATCACCACAAGCATATCAACAAGGTGATACCTTAACTAAGTTTTGGGCGGGTGATGAAGACTTTGATAAATTAGATCAACGTCAGTTTACTTTGGGGTATGAGTTTGAACACCGACTTAATGACACGGTAAGCCTTCAGCAAAACTTACGTTACGGTAATGTGGACACCACCAATCAATATATTGATGTTGATAATACAACGGATGGCCACACCCTTAACAGAACGGCTTATGGCGTATATGAAGAACAGGACTCTTTAGCAGTTGATAATAGAGCAGTTTTCTCGTTTAACCTTGCCAATACAACACATAGCCTAATCACAGGATTAGATTATTTGCGTACAAGTTCAGATGTTATTTATGCTTATGGTGATGGTCCAAGTATTGATATGTGGGCGCCTAATCATAATCAACAAGGTATCAAAGCGGATATTGTTATTGTTGATGACCATTATGATACTGATTTACTCGGTCTTTATATGCAGGATCAAGTTGAAGTAGGTAATTGGCAATTATCAGCAGGCTTACGCCGAGATAGAGCAAAGACGGTTACCAAAGATAAGTTAACTAATTCGAAAAGATCAAAAAGTGTACAAAAAACGACGGGTCAATTGGGGGCTTTGTATTTATTTGATTCTGGTTTTGCACCGTATGTTAGTTATGCCACTTCATTTGTACCTTTAACAGGCAGCAATGTTTACGGAGAAGCGTATGAGCCAACCGAAGGAACTCAATATGAAATCGGCTTAAAGTATCAACCACCTGGTAGCCGTCATTTAATTACTGCTTCGCTTTATCACCTAACTCAAACCAATATTCAAACACGCGATCCTAATAATTCATTAAATAATATTCAAACGGGTGAACAAGAAGCGAGAGGATTAGAAATTGAAGCTAATTTAGACTTTAGTGAACAGTTTAAATTAGTGACTAGTTATACTTTTAACGATGCTGAAATCACCAAAAATAATGATGGAGGCGAAGGTAACCGTCCAGGTAATACACCTAAACACTTAGCCTCTATTTGGGCTGATTACACATTACCGGCAGGTAGCTTGTCTGGTTTAGGTATTGGCTCAGGTGTACGTTGGGTGGGTAGTTCATATGGCAGCTCAGACAATATTCAAAAGAATGATGCTTATGCTATTGCAGACTTAGCTATTCACTATGATCTAGCGGCTAATAAACAAGGCGTTAGATTGGCTCTTAATGCGACTAACCTATTTGATAACCGTTACATTAATTGTGAAAGTGGGTATTGCTACCGAGGTGAAGGACGCAGTGTGTTAGCTAGCATGCGTTACCGCTGGTAATAGAGAAGAAGAACCGTGTCACGACATCTTAATTTAGGCGTCGTGGTTTGTCTCGTTTTACTAGGAAGAAAAATGAAATATATACACCTTATCCTTAGCCTAATGGCTATTACTTTAAGCTTTAACGCTTCATATGTATTAGCTGAATCAGCTGTCGAGTTAAGTAACACCGTACAATTTGAACTAAAAAATGAAGCTCAACAACCATATCGAATTATGGTGAGTAAACCTGAAGGCGATCTTCCTTATACAGGCGGTTACCCGGTGGTTTATTTGTTAGATGCTAATGCTTTTTTTGCCTCATTCCATGAAGCTAAACGAATTCAAGAGCAATTCAAGCATGCCATTATTGTCGGCATTGCTTACCCTACAGATTTACCTCATGATTATTTACGCCGTGCATATGATTTATCCCCGCCCGTGGCTGATGAACTGAATGAGCCCCCACAAGGTGGGCAGGATGAGTTACTTAGCTTTATTGAACAGTGTGTAATGCCTGAAATTGAACAGCGTTTTAAGGTCGATAAGCAACAACAAACCTTATTCGGGCATTCATTTGGTGGCATGTTTACTATTTATGCCCTGTTCAAACAGCCTGAACTCTTTTCTCATTATGTCTCTGTTAGTCCAAGTTTGTGGTGGCATGACCATTATTTATTAGCTGAAGAACTGAAGTTTGTCTCAGAAGTTGATAAAGGTAATGTGGATGTGATTCATAAAAGCTTATTAGTGATTATGGCTGATAACGATTCACCACAAGAAATTCAAGATGCTATTGCTTTAGAACGTCGTTTACAGGCTTTGAGTAATAAAGGCCTGAGGACATCCATTCATATTGAAGCGGATCAGGACCATATGTCAGTTACTTCAGCTATTGAGTCAAAAATACTCAATGAAGTGCTAACTGCACGCGTTCAGTAAATACCCTGTTTAAAATAGATGGCACCAGCCAGTGACTACTGTGTCACTGGCTGGTGCCATGTTTTTAGAATGACGACTGTAAACCGACCATGAAGGTACGAGGCTGGAGAAGAACAGCGGTTGTCGATGATGGTTTAGCTACAGGATCATTAGCATCAAATAGATTACGCACAGAACCAAATACGCGAACGTGTTTAAAGCTATATGATAATTGTGCATCAGCAATCACGTAAGAATCGATACGGGTAGTCGGTCTATTATTAACATCGCTGAAATAATTACCACTATACTTGCCGCCAAAACTAGCATTCCAGCCTGCACGTTGCCATAAAACACCGGCACCTACAGTCATACTAGGCGCGGTGAGTAATTCATTACCTTCAGCGACACCATCTGAAAAGTCGATTACTTCTGTATGTAATAAGCCAAGATCAGCGTAAACCTCAAACTCATTATTGATTGCGTATGTTATGCCTAATTCAGCACCATAAGTTTCTACTTTATCGGCATTACGCACTACAAATACTTCATCTCCAGCAATATTGGGTGTTAGATCAAAAGGTAATTGCATATCTTTATAACGGGAGAAGAAGATATTCTGTGTAGTTTTAACTCGACCATTGGCAAAACTTTGGCGTCCAAACAGTTCATAGTTCCACACATACTCAGGATCGAAATCATAGTTAGTCACTGGATTACCTAAAGCAATACCGCCACCGCCGGCATTATAACCACGCGATATTTGTAAGCCATAAGTTGAATCAATTGTTGGATACCAACTTAGGCCAAATTTAGGTAATAGGGCGTGGTCTGTATTATCTGCTGAGATGGAAACGGGCAGAGCGGTTGTAAGATTACCTCCATGTCGTTGGTGTTTCTCACGCTCATATCGAAGACCTAGCGATAAATCAAACGACTCATTAAGAGGAATGACTGCCTCGGTATAAATTGCTGCAGTATTGGTTTTATCTTTAAAATCATGTTGCCCGAAAAAGGCTATGGTTTCGTTTTGGTTGGCACGGAAGGAATAAACACCCACAACGGCAGTTAAACCATCATCATTTTC
Source organism: Gammaproteobacteria bacterium (assembly GCA_002402245.1). Taxonomy (GTDB): domain Bacteria; phylum Pseudomonadota; class Gammaproteobacteria; order Nitrosococcales; family Methylophagaceae. The sequence goes on from NVVP01000003.1 coordinate 54,681, forward strand.
ATAACGAAGACGAGGCTCAAAGGCATACTCATCAGTATCCACTGTTAATGCGGTGAATCCTGCCGAATTACGCACCAAACTAAAATCAGTGTATGAGGCATTTATTTCTAGTGTAAGCATATCCGTTAAAGCTGTATCAAAGTCGGCAATAATACTGTTTGATTTTGGTGTATGTCGTGCTTGCTGTGGGCTATTAGAATTACGTTGATTAAAAGGTTGAAGCACAATTTCAGCATGAGGTTCTTGATGCTTGGCATGGTTAACGGTAAGTAATAATCGAGTATCAGCAGAAGGAACAAAAAGTAGCTTACCTCTTACTGCTAATGACTCTTTATCTTCTGGATGAGCCACGCCATCATAAGCTTGATAATTAACGGCGGAGGTACTTTCATACCAATCAGCTGCTACCCGCACTGAAAGCACGTCATTTAAAGGCTGGTTAAACATCGCTGAGGTACGACGTTGATCATGATTACCAAAAGCGATTTGAAAGGCATTTTCTTGTTCAAAGCTAGGATCATTGGTTTTAATAACTACTGTTCCGGCGATTGAATTACGTCCGGTTAAGGTGCTTTGAGGGCCTCGAAGAATTTCGATGCGCTCTAAATCCCAAATACCCATATCACCATAGGTAATTTCATTTACATTGGCAGGGCGGCCATCAATCAGCCAGTTAAGACGAGCACGACTTCCTGCAAAAAAAGCATCCCCACCTTGTGCTGGTCCTGTTCCATCAACCCCGCGAATTGTCGGAGCCTTGCCTGTACCAATTACCGCACTAATATTCGCAGTGCGGTTAAGCACATCATCAACAGTGAATAGACCAGGGTTATTTTTTAAATCTTCTTCAGTAAATAATTTAATGCTGGTGGCTGATTTTGATAAAGGACGGTCAATAATTTCAGCTGTGACCAGCATTTCTTCAAGCTGTATTATTTGTTCACTCTCGGCGGCTATAACCGGTGCAGTTAAAGCGAGCATGATAAGCGTGCTAGCAGTGTGAGTTGTAATATGTGTTGATGTTCGGGCCATTCTTTTCTCCATAGGATGTTTAATTTATATAAATAGGATTGATTATCATTACTAAACATTCTATTCTAGCTAGAGAAACTCGCCACTCCATACGTGTGCAATTAATCCAATGATGGCAATAAATGAGAGCGACTAAGATGAATCAACAGCAACATTCGCAACGTTATCATCAGAGAATGCAAGCATTAGGTGCCACGCCAAACCTGACTCGCTTAGATCCCTCTGGCACAACACGTCTTGCATTAGCTGACTTTTCTTCGTTTGAAGGAGAATATGAAGCTTCTCCCTATTTAATGTTGAATATGTGTACTAAAAATATTAGTCGACTACGCCGAGTGGGTGATGGACAACACTTAGAAGGGGTATTACGGCCGGGAACGGTGGGTTTAGCATTACCCCATACTAAGGCGGAAGGCTATTGGGGCGAGATGCAATTACTCGGTATCGGTGTTGATTTACAAGCCTTAAATAACAATGATGAACGTGCTTCTTTTCAAGTCGAAGATCTTATCGCTAGTGCCTCAACTTTCCATAATGATCCATTATTAACAGCCGTAATGACGGCGATGTGGCGTGATGCTGAAGAACATGGACTTTCTAGTGCTTTTTTTGAACACGGCCTTGAGCTTGTTTTAAATCGCCTAGCGAACTATAAAGTTAAACCCAGTACTAAAAGAGTCAGTAGACGGCTCTTAGGTACGCGGTTAACTCGCGTACTAGACCTTATGGAATCACGTATTTCAAGCAATGTAACATTACTTGAACTAGCCCAATTGGTCGATCAAGACAAAAGCAGTTTTTCACGTTCATTTCGTGATGCAATGGGCTATGCACCATACGAGTACTTCACTTTAAGGCGGATGGAACGTGCAAAGCAGTYACTGCATACCAGCCAATCAATCACCGAGATTGCTTTTTCGGTTGGCTATACCAACCCAAGTAAATTCTCTTCTGCCTTTAAAAGGTTATATGCCATGACACCTTCCGCTTGGCGGCATGCTTTAGATTGATAGTGTTTAGAGCCGGGTTAATGCACTTCAACTTCTCTATTATCATAGCGTTGTTGTGCTTGAATAACCGTTTCAATATTACCTTCTGACCATTGGCGAATTTCACCAAGCATGCTAATCAACGACATGGCTAAGTCTGTAAGTGTGTATTCAACCTTTGGTGGTACGGTAGGATAGACTTTTCTACTGATTAAGCCATCACGTTCCATACCTCGCAGTGTTTGTGTCAGCATCTTTTGCGAAATACCATCAATCTCTTTTTTAAGCTCACTAAAGCGTTTAGTGCGTTGTGCCAATGCGCCGACGATTAATACTGTCCATTTATCGGCAATTCGGTTTAATACCTGTCGAGTAGGGCAGTTTTTATTATAAATATCCCAGTTATCCATTAGTTAAGCCCTTGATAAGTTAAAAAGTCTCTTTTAGGTTACTACATCACTTTTTAGTGCCTTGTTGCGAAAAGTGACTACGAGAAATAATATCTTTTCTGTTTTTAAAATTCAACCCATAAAGGATATTTTATGCAGAAAAACAGATCATTAACGCTTAAGACTTTTATTTTTACAATTACATTATTATTCGGAGTAAATACCATGGTTCATCACTTCAACAAGAGAATACGGCCCTAGTGGGCAGGTTTGCTGAAACCGTATTTGTGAACAAAGATTTATCTACATTAGATCACTATATGGATGAAGCTTATATTCAACATAACCCGTTAGTTGAACAAGGACTTGCTGGTTTTAAATCATTCTTTGGCGCATGGTTTAGCACCATTGCTGATTTTAACTATACATTGAAAAAGATCATTGCTGATGAAGACCATGTTTGGCTTTATGGGACGTATACCGGTACTCACACTGGCAATTTCTTAGGTATTCCTGCCACAGGTAAGGAGTATCAGTTTGATGCGGTTGATATATTCCGTATTGAGGACGGTAAGCTTGCTGAACATTGGGATGTACTGGATGTATATAGCCTATTTAAACAACTAGGCACAATTTAACTATCTAGTAGGGGCGTGCCTATGTTGATAATTATGTAGGCAAGTCCTCGGGTGTTTTATATAAAAACAAGATTATAGAAGGTCTTACTATTTCTACTAAGCTGCACTTTATTAGTGCGACTTAGTAGCGATAATGTAATAATATGGTGCTTCCACGATTGTGAAAGATTGAAAGTTTAGCGATATCAGTGGCTTAAAATATGGCATGATTATCGCTAGCCTCGACGGATAACTTTTGTTCACTAAGGATCCATATTTTATGAGTACATCTAGCATGAGAGCCAGTTTTCTCTCATTTTCTGGCAGAGCCAAAATATTGCATACAACGTGGTTTGCTTTTTTTGTCACGTTTTTAGTGTGGTTTAGTCACGCGCCTTTATTAGGACTCATTCAAGAGTCTATGGGCCTATCTGATCAGCAAATCAAAACACTGCTAATTCTTAATGTAGCATTAACTATTCCTGCTCGAATTGTGACCGGAATGCTGGTCGATGTGTATGGCCCGCGTAAGGTCTACTCTCTAATGCTGGTGGCAACGGCTGCTTTGTGTTTCTTCTTTGCGATGGCTACAACGTTTGAAGCCTTAGCCTTAGCGCGTTTCCTAATTGGTTTTGTCGGTGCTGGTTTTGTTATCGGTATTCGTATGATTAGTGAGTGGTACCCTGCCAAACAGTTAGGCTTAGCAGAAGGTATATATAAAGGCATGGGTAATGTAGGTTCTGCGGTTGCAGCCTTAACTCTGCCTTCAATTGCATTATTCTTCGGTGGTGATGATGGCTGGCGTTATGCGACGGCTATTACCGGTGTTATTGCACTTATTTATGCTGGTATTTACTACATTTCAGTATCTGATACTCCAGCAGGTTCAACTTACTTCAAACCTAATGTTTCAGGTGGTTTAGAAGTTACCAGTAAACGAGATTTCTTCTTTTACTTACTGTTGAATATTCCTATGTACGGCGCCATGGCGGTGCTAACGTGGAAAGTAACATTATTAGGTTTATTAACAGGCTTTGCCGCCAACGCTATTTATGTTGGTTTAGTGGCTCTGTACATATTCCAGTCAGCACAAGTATATAAAGTAAATAAAAGCATCTTTGAAAAACCTGTGGATGAATTCTTACGATATAACTTTAAACAAGTCGCTATTTTGAGTATTGCTTACGCCGTTACTTTTGGGTCAGAGTTAGCCGTCGTATCGATGTTGCCATTATTCTTTAAAGACGTGTTTTTAATCCCAATGGCCTTAGCGGGTATTTTTGGTGCAAGTTTTGCCATTATTGATGTTCTATCTTGTCCTTCTGGTGGTTTTATCAGTGATACATTAGGTCGTAAGCGTTCATTAGCAGTAGCATTAGCGGGTGCAGCAGTAGGATTCTTTGTCATGTCTCTAATCTCAGCAGAGTGGCATATTGCATGGGCTGTTATGGCGATTATGATTACTTCATTCTTCTTAGGTTCGGCGGCAGGTTGTGTATTTGCAATGGTGCCACTGATTAGACGTCGTCTAACAGGTCAAATAGCAGGAATGGTGGGTGCTTACGGTAATATCGGTGCAGTATTATTCTTAACTGTATTCTCGTTTGTGTCACCTTCGGTATTCTTCTTAACTATTGCAATTAGTATTGCTATTGCAGCATTAGCCTCACTTTATTTAGATGAACCTAAAGGTGCCATGGCAGAAGTTATGCCGGATGGTACTGTGCAAATGATTGATGTTCACTAAACAACTAGTTTAGTGAAGTAAAAAAGCTCCCAACATGGCGATATGTTGGGGGCTTTTTTTGTTTATATGGTTTTTCTTGAAATATTTAGTAGTGAAGATATGCTTAAAAAAGCAGACATAGTAGAACACAATTTTTTAACTGCGCTCAACTTATTTAATACTATTCCGCAACAACTGTATATTACTCATCTAAATACACCCAAAAAACACGAACAGCTCTCACTATTGCTTGTTAGGAATAATTCCTACTTGCAGCTTGAAAAAAACTCACGTAATGTTTTGTCTGCATTCGCTTTATCCGTTCCACCGCCCAAACATACCACCATCCTATTAACATCGTGTGATATTGAGAGAAGGAACTTTAACGCTTATGAAACAGTCGCCACCTAGCACTAATACGACATCTATGTCTTTATTTAATGCATCATTGCTTGCCAGTTTAATCCTCTTTTCCACCTCGCTTTATGCCGCTATTCCAGGACTCACTCCCGGTGAGTTTAGTGTTGATGAATCAGGTGGGGCTAATTATCAACTACCGCTTGCCGTGCCGCCCGGTACTGCCGGAATGCAACCCTCTTTATCGTTATCCTATAGCAGTAACTCAGGTAATGGGGTGATAGGTAAAGGTTGGACTTTAGGCGGACTGTCTGTAATTACCCGTTGTCCTGCGACTAAAATTCAAGATGGTTTTATTGATGGCATTGATTTTGATGACAACGATAGACTGTGTATTGATGGTCAACGCTTAATAGCTATTAATGGCACTTATGGAGCTAATAATACCGAATATAGAACAGAGCATGATGCTTTTACTAAGGTTATCTCTTATGACACTGATGCGACTAATCAAGGCCCAGAGTATTTCATAGTTAATACCAAATCAGGTCAAATATTAGAATACGGTAATACAGCAGATTCGCGTATTGAAGCACAAGGTAAACCCGATGTACGTTTATGGGCAGTGAATAAAATATCAGATACAGTACATAATTATTTAACCATCCGCTATACCGAAACCAATGCAGACGGCAGTTACACCCCCCAGCAAATTAACTATACCGGTAATACCACAGCGGGCTTAAGCCCTTATGCCAAAGTAGAATTTGAATATGAAGTTCGACCAGATATCACCACCGGTTACTTTGCCGGTTCACGGGTTAAAACCACACAACGGCTAAAAAACATTAAAACTTATGTGGATGCCACCTTGGTACGTGATTATCAACTCAGCTACGATAATCAAGGATTAATTAACCGTTCACGGCTGACTCAGATACAAGAGTGTGAATCAAGTGGAAATTGTTTTCCGGCTACAGTGTTTGAGTGGGGTTTGGGTGAGAAGTGGATTTGACCCAATTGAACTTTGGCTGCCGGCAGKTCAAGGAGCTCAGCGATACAACTACCCAACAGGCAGTAACTCTTCTGGTGTTTATAGTGAACTACGCGATATGAATGGCGATGGATTACCTGACCGAGTAGGACATCATAACGATTTGACGGGAGTAAGTGGCTTGCATGTATCGTTAAGTAAAGCCAGTCAACCCCGCCTAGTTAAAATAACCAGCGCCCTAAACACCACAACTGAGATTGAGTACAAACCTTTAACTGACAATACCATTTACACCAAAGGCACCGGTTCTTCCTATCCCGAAACAGACCTACAAGGTGCGATGTATGTCGTATCCAAAGTCTCGGTTTCTGATGGCGATGGTGGCCTGCGTGATACCACCTATAAATACGAAGGCTTACGTGCCTCCGTATTACGTGGGTCTTTAGGCTTTGCTGCCATGAGTGCCACTGATGAGCTCTTAGGCATGACCACCCGTACGCAATACAATCAAAGCTATCCGTTTACAGGCCAGGTGGTGCGTAGCGTACAAACCTTTGATAATGGTACGGCGTCTAATGCGTCTGATGACATTGTATTAAGTGAACTCGATGCTAGCTTTGCCTCAATTGCCACTCATACCGGTGTTGAAACGGTTTCAACTCACACCGGTACGCTATTCACCTATGCTAATAGCGTCACTAAAAAGAACTATAAATTAGATGGCACTTTAGTCTCTACAGTGACAACTTCTAATAGTTATGACACCTTTGGTAATCCAACATCAATTACCGTTAATACCTCAGGTTTAGATTATGACGGTCTAATGGAAAGTTATATTACCGCCACGACTAATAGTTATACCAATGATGAAAGTAATTGGTTCTTAGGTAGGCTTACYCGAGCTGAAGTCACGCATACGCTTCCTTCAGGTGATTCAGGTACCCGTGCCTCAGAGTTTAGTTACGATGCTACCTCAGGCCTGCTTACCCAAGAAGTCATTGAGCCCGACACCCCTACGCTGCGACTAATTACTGATTACGGCTATGACGTGTATGGCAATAAAGTCAGTGTCACTGTCAGTGGAGGCCAATAAGATTAAGGTAGTTCTTACATCTTAATGCATGCTGGTCTTGATGATGTAAAGCTTAATCTAAAAACTAACTTCCACACGATATAAGCCATCATAGTGAGATTTTYGGTATGACCAGCCTAGCTTATCTGCTAATTGGGCGGAGAGTTGGATGCCGAGGCCAAAGCCTAAGTCTTGAGGCTGATGTTCATTGTCTGAGGCAATTTCTTGATTACTAATGATGACCGTATTTTTCTGCTGTTGGATGCTTATTTGACCTTGCATTGTATGCTGGAAAGCGTTGCGAATTAGGTTGCCTAAAATAATACGGGCAGGGTATTCAGCTAGAGTCATTTGATGAGCTTCGGTCGAAACATATAATTCAATGGTTTTATTGTCGAGTAAATAGGCCATTTCATTATTAAGTTCTTTGATTAAGCTTTCTAAATCAATTTCTTGTTTAGGCAGTGATTCACTTATATCTCGGCTTAACCATAATAAGGTTTCACTTAAATGTTTCATGGTGAGGCTGGCACGATCAATACGGTTAATAATAGGGTTTAATTGGGCAACATCTAAGTTAGCAGAGTTTTGTTTGAGCTTATTGATCAATTCAATATTATTACGAATTACGCTAATCGGTGTGCGTAATTCATGGCTAGCATAAGCTAGGAATCGATCTTCACGTTCAAGGCTTTGTTGCACAGAAGATAAGCTATTGCGAATGAGTGCAGCCATATCATTTAGTTCTGGATAGGCAAAGTCAGGTGTGGGTTCTGCTAAGCTGCTGATGTCGAGTTGATGGGTCCATTGTCTGAGTTGAGATACAGGTTGGGCGATGCGTTTAAGTAATAGCCAAATGAACAAACCCATAGCTAATGCAATACTGATGCTGATCATCAATAATAGTCGCATACTTTCTTTAGCATTTTTTCCGATCAGAGGAGAGGCTGTTTTAGGTGAGATTGTTTTACTGATAAATAGGCTGCCATCATCTAGCTGTAACTTCATTACAAAATGAATTAAATTAGGGCGCTGAAACCAGCTGGAGCCATCAAATTTATACAATACGCTACTTTCTTCTGGAGCCTGTTTGAAAGCTTGCTTAATTTCAGTTGGAAATTGTTGCCAATCATTACCTATCGAATAGCCATGAAAAGAGTCAATGGCTTTTCGGCGTGATTTAGGCACACGTTTATTGTAGACGATAGCGGTGTGTTCGAAATTTTCAGCAACGATATTATCCATGCCTCGGACAAAAAAGTGAGCACTTAAGAATGAATAAGTGATCACAATTAGGATTGCCAGTGTCAGGAAGGCAAGGCTGACAAATAATTTAAGACTGAGCGTTCGTTTCATCTTCAAGTTCTCTTAATGCAAAGCCATGATTGGGAATAGTATGGATTAGCGAGGAAGGAAAGGGGCTATCAACCACTTTCCTGAGGTGGAATAGGTGGACTTTTAAACTATTACTATCTGGACTTTCATCTCCCCAAATAGCTTCTTCAAGTTTTTGGCGTGAGACTACGTTGGGGGAGGCACGTAATAAGCTTTCTAATAATTGCCAGCCAATAGGTGATGGTTTTAATAACTGTTTATTACGATGAAGCATTTTCTCCGATAAGYTCATGATTAAGTCAGCACATTGCAGTAATTGACTCTGGCCGCTTCGTCTACGAGATAAGGCGTGCACTCGAATAACCAATTCTTGTAGCTCAAACGGTTTAACTAAATAGTCATCGGTGCCGGCATCAAAGCCCGCTATTTTATCTTTTAATTGATCACGGGCGGTGAGCATTAAAATAGGAATATCAATGCCGGTCAGGCGTAGTTTTTCACACACGGCTAAACCGTCAAGCCGAGGTAAGTTGAGATCAAGTAATAACACATCATATTGATTTTTTTCTAGCAGCTCTAAGCCTGACACGCCATTACTCGCATGGTCACAATTGATAGCTTCGAGTGATAGATAATCAATCACCGTATTGGCGAGATCAAGGTTATCCTCAATCAGTAAGGCGCTTAACATGCTTAATGTTGTTCCTCAGTAAGCTGGGCTGATTTACCACTAAGCCTACTAAAAAAGTTTAAAAAATCGACTTGAATTAACACCATACTAGGCACTAATATCAAGGTAATGACAGTGGCAAACATAATACCGTAACCCAATGATACTGCTGCGGGAATAAGGAACTGGGCTTGTCGTGATGTTTCACCTAATAAGGGTAGTAGGCCGGCAAAGGTAGTCACTGATGTCAATAATACTGCTCGTAACCGTCCTCGACATGCCACACTGATGGCTTCTTTAACATCTATTACTTCTTTCTTTATATCGTTAAATCGAGCCACTAACAATAAGCTATCGTTCACCACTACACCACTTAAGGCGATGATGCCATTTAAAGATAAGATACCTAAAGGCAAGTCATTATACCAGTGACCAATAATAGCGCCGACAATACCAAAGGGTATAGCCATCATAATAATCAACGGTTGAAAGTATGATTTTAATGGAATCGCGAGCAACATATAAATAACTAGCAAGGCGATAGTAAACATTTGGATCATTGATGATTGTGTTTCAGCTTGTTGCTCAGCTTCGCCACCAAAATGGATTGATAGGCTCGGATATTGGCTGGCAATCGCCGGGGCTACATTACGTTCAATCATGCTGACTAATTCACTGGCAGAGAGCATTTCTTTATCAACATCAGCGGTGATAGAAACAGCACGCTTGCCATTGATACGCGTAATTGAATCCTTGGTATAACCATAACTAATGGTTGCAACAGAGGATAAGGCGACGACATCACCGTCAGGTGTTCTGATACGGGCATTGAGCACATCATTTGGGTTTTGACGATCAGCAGCGGGATAACGTACTTTAACTTCAATTTCATCACTATTACGTTGGAAGCGCTGTATCACTTGGCCACTAAAGGCTTGTAATACTTGGCCGGCTAACATATCGGTAGTTAAGCCCATGGCATGACCTTGTTGATTCAATTCTAAATGAATCTGTGGCTGGCTAGGTTCAAGGTTATCAGAGATACCACTGACAGCAGGGATCTTTAGTAGGGCTTGCTTAAAGGCTWCACCTGCGCGGATCAATACTTCATCATCATTAGCTCGAAGTTCAATGCTCAGTGCGGTAGATAGAGGTCGACCACTTTGCACACTTAAAGTACGCGCGCCTTCTGGCATTCCAGTAATTTGTTGCCAATGACGAGTAAACTCTCTCATGCCATACGAGGCATCTTTGTTTAATTCAACTCGAATTTTACCGGCTTGATCAGAGGAGGTGAGCAGTTGAATATTAGCAATACCTGACTCATTATCACCACGCAGGTCTTCATCAGCTTGATAGGCTTTTTGTTCGATTAGCAGTAAGTTTGCATGAGTTTGACCAAAGCTAACATCTTTATTCATGGTCAGAGTTGCTCTTACTGTATCACCAGGAATAGAAGGGAAGAAGCTAACTCTAACTACGCCTGTCATCGGTAAGGCAATGATGTAAATGAAAAAGGCAAAGAATAAAATCACTACTGCATAACGGTAATGTAATGCGGTACTAATAGTAGGGCGATATACTTTTTTTGAGAACCATTTAAAACTATCATCTGCTACGACTTTTTGGAATTTTCTCCATGAGCGACTAATGATATTACCCTGTGTTTTTGGCCTAGTATTTAAATGGGCCAAATGAGCAGGTAAGATTAACTTAGACTCTACAATAGATAGCAGTAATGCAATGCCGACAACAGCTGCAAATTGAGCATATAAACTACCCAGATGACCTTCGATCTGCGATAGTGAAACAAAAGCGGCTACCGTTGTTAACACGCCAAACAGGGTCGGTATGGCAACGTTCATGGTACCTTTTATGGTGTTTTGAATGGTATCGCCTTCTTGCTCTCGAGTACTATAAATACTCTCACCGACCACCACGGCATCATCCACCACTATCCCCAGGGCTAATAAAAATCCAAAGGTGGTAAATTCATTAAGTGATAAGCCCATATAGCTATCACCCATAAAATATAAGGTACCAAAGAAGATAAAAGGTAAGCCCATCGCCACCCAGAATGCGACAGTAATATTAAGAAAGAGCGCTAAGAGAATAAATACTAGAACAATACCTGTTCCGGCATTTTTCATCAGTAAATCAAGTCGACTATCAATTTGAGTACTGCGGTCATACCAGGTACTTAGTTCCATTCCTTGAGGTAGCTTGCCCGCATCACGCCATGCTTCAACCACTTCTCTAGCAGCATCGACAGAATCACTAATATCATCTAAACCGGTAGTAAATACCTCAATAGCAATGCTTTCTTGCTGTTGAAAGCGAGATAAAGTTGAGCTTTCATCATCATAACTATCGTTAATGGTGGCAATGTCACCGACGGTTATATATTGACCTTGGCTATTGGTGAGTAAAGGTATTTTAGCGAAATCTTGTTTTAAATAAGCTTGTTCCGAAGCTTTTAATTGTAGGTAAATATCTTTATTTTTTAATACTGCAGTCATGGTGTTAGATGAGCCTGCATTAATAGCATTTTCAACATCAGTTAATGATAGGCCGTATGCCTGTAATTGCCCCTCATCAATTTCGATAAACATCATCGGATCTAACCAACCTGATAGGGTGACTTTACCGATGTCACTATTATCGAGTAAATCATTTTTTAGCTGATTAGCAATATACTGCATGCTGTGGCGATCACCGGTGCCATAAAGCTGCACCCATAAGGCATGCTCTTCTCGAATGGCCTTTTCTATTACCGGCTTTTTAGCATCAGCCGGAAAGCTAGAAATAGCGTCAATCTTTGTTTTTACATCAGTCAGCAGAATATCTAAGTCATAGCCAGATTGTTTTTCTATTTTGACGGTGGTTCCACTACCTGTTGATCTGCTGGTAATATTTTTAATACCCATTACATCTTCAAGCTGGTCTTCTATTTTAATGGCCAAACCTTCTTCAGATTGTTGGGCTGAACCACTGGTATACGACACTGTAATGCTTAAACTATCAGGCGCAAAGCTTGGGAAGGCTTCTTTACGCAGTGAGCCCATTTCGAACACACCCAGTAAAATAACCAGTAACATTAATAGGTTGGCTGCCACGGGGTTGGATGCAAACCACGCAATAATGCCGCCGCCGGAATTATGAGTATTCATTAATCTTCACCCTCAATAGGATTGACATGCATGCCTTTAATATAACTATTAAGTGGATGAGTTAAAACTGAAAATGAAGCACTGATCATTGCCTCAGGTGCTGAAATAAAAATTGCACCGTCACGAGAAAATAGAGGGTTAATGGCTATTTTATCTAGGGTGCTATCCGCTGTTACATACCAGATTTCACCACGTGGACTTAATGCTGAACTAGGTAATTTCCAGATATTATCTACTTGTCTACCTTGTAAAGTCACTTGTACGAATGTACCTGAAAATGCAGCAGGAGTTTGCTCTAATGGCTTATCTAAACCAATAATCAACGCACGTTGACGTGTATCGGTATTAACATGTTGCTCTGCTCGAAGAATATGACCTTGCCATAGTTGATTATTTTCAACATTTTTGATGATGACACTAGTTGATTGAGAAATGTCTTTCAGTGCAGGTAAATTAGCCCAATCTTGGTTAGATAAGGGCACGGCAACTTCTAAACGGTCGGTACTATAAAGCGAGGCAACATCACTACCTGTTTGAATATAGCTACCAGCAGATACTGTTCGCTCTGTGACTAGGGCATCAAAAGGAGCCGTTATAACAGTTTGCCTAATATCTTTTTTGGCACGTGCTAAGGTCGACTTGGCAAAGTCTAATTTGGCATTGGCTACCGCTAATTGTGGTGCTCTTAATACTAATTCTGAATCAGGCTGCCCTTGTAGTGAAGAGGCCTGCCATTCTATTTTTGCTTGAATACCTTGTCTTTGCTCTTCTAATAAAGCCAGTTTTGCTTCAGCCACTGTATTTTCAGCTTCTTTCAAGGCTGCTCGGTAATCACTTGGTTCTAGCTTGACTAACCACTGGCCTTTTTTAATCGTATTACCTGTTTCAAATTGGTCTGAAATAGCAATAATTTGGCCATTAACTTGAGCGGTTAAATTCAAGCTAAAATGCGGGGCTAATTCACCATAACCCGAGACTTGAGCTGCATAGCTTTGGCCTGTAACATTAATAACACTGACATTTGGACGCTGTATTACCTCTTTTCTTTCTGGCATAGGACGATTGGATTGCTCATCAACCGCAGCACGGCTAATAAAAAATATGGCGAGTAAAAGCGCTATAGCGGCGAGAGCTAACCACCATTGTGACAAGCGTTTAATCATTGTTTAATCTCCAAACCTAAGGCGAGGCCTAGGCTGATACGGTTAGAAAGTAATTCGAGTGTGATGCTATTAAGTTGAGCGGCTAAATCATAGCTTTGCTGTTGAATCGACAGTAAATCCAGAATGTCGACTAAACCTGTACGATAGTTTTGTTGATACTGCTGTAGATTATTTTCAGTACTTGCTAATGCTGATTGAATATAAATATGCTGCTGACTCAAAGATTTCTCTTGGCCTATGGCATTTTCAACTTCAGTCACTGCATTAAGTAATATTTCTCGATACTGTTGATAGTCTGAGGCTGTTTGTAATTCAGCTATTTCAGCTGCTGCACGTAGCTCACCTCCTTGATAAAGTGGGGCGGTAAGTTGAGCTAGCAATGACCAAACAGGAGATACAAATAATGCATCACGTGGTGATGAGGCAATATCTTCAAGCATGGCCTCTAAACTAAATGAGGGTAATAAGTCTTTGTAAGCTACTTTGCTACGTAAACTAGCTGCTTCAATAGCTGAATATGCCGCTATTAGATCAGGACGTTTAGCCAAGTCTTGTTTGGCTATTCCTGCCATACTGAGCTTAACAGTTGGAAAATCTTCTGGAATTGTAATTTCAAGTGAGGACAGTTGGCCGACTAATGTCTTTAAACTACGTAATTGTTGTTGATAGCTTTCTTGTTTGGCAATCAGTGTTGCTTGAGCGCTTGCAAATGAGCTACGCGCACTGTCTAAGTCTTCTAATGAGCCTAAACCATTACGATAACGTTGAATAATAAAGGCTTCGTTCTTACTCAGTGTTTCAACACGCTGTTGTTGAATATCAATATCTCGTTGTTGGCTAATCAGGCTTAACCACGACTGCATAATATTGGCCGCCAAACTATTTTTAGCAGCTTGAAATAAGTATTGTTGTTCGCTGATATCTAATTGGGCTGCCGAGGTCGAATCTTTAAGTTTTCCCCACACATCAGCCTGCCAACTAATGCTGAGCGAACTGCTATAACTGGTATCGCTATTTTCTTTGTTATTGACGTTTAAACCCGCATTTATTTGTGGACGTTGCTGGGCACTTGTTTGCTTTAATTGAGCTTGATAAATGTCGAGAGTGATTAGGGTTTGTTGCAGACTAGGGTTATCGGCAAAGGCTCGTTGCAATAAGTCATCGACTGCGGGCGAATTAAATAAATCAGTTAAATAGCTTACTTGCGTACTATCTGCCAGTGTCTGCCAGCCTTCAACTTGCTGCAAATCATGCTGTGGTAGTGCTGCATAATCTTGTTTAGCTGAAAAAGTCGTGCAGGCACTTAATGTGATAAAGCTGAGTGCAATACTTTGTTTTAATAACGCCCGATAYGGCATGCGTTTGTAACCCCATAATTAAACACGTGATCAAACTATAAAATATGAAAATAAAGCGATGCTTATAGTTTAGAGCTGAGTTTATAGTGCCGAGGGTTAATAGTCGGTTAAAAGCAACGTTAAATTAGCTTAAATTGCAGCTGATTCTTTTTTAGACCAATGAAAAACAATACGAAAGGCAATACTGCTTAAGGCGCAAACCATCATTATTAATACCATTGGAAGTGGCGTGCCATCACCTAACACCCCTACTAAAGTACCGGCTAAAGCACCCATAGAAAAACCACTCGCACCTAATAATGCAGTCGCCGTGGCACTATTATGAGGGAAAAATTCAATAGTACTGGATGTAGCATTAGAAACGATTAGTCCCTGTGTACCGATAAATAGCATGATTAGCCCCACTACGACGGCAAGTTGAGGCTGAGAACTGATTAAAATATAACTGACTAATAAGAGTGCAGCGATCAATTGTAAAGCTTGACCTAGTGTTAATAGCTGATCAGGATCAAAGCGATTCAGTAGATAAACATTGAGACGGTTAAAGAACAACATGCTGACAATATTAGCGGCGAAGAAAAAGGGATACATAGTTTCACTAAGACCAAAGTAGCCCATATAGACCGACGGTGAACCGGTGATAAAAGCAAACATACCGCCTAGAGAGAAGCTAAGTGTGAGTAAATAACCGACTGCTTGGCGATGGCGTAATACTAATAAATAGCGTTGTAGCGCACTTATTTTATGTGGGTGAGCTTTGCGTGTTTCTGGGATATTACGATGGATAATAAAGGCAATAAGCACAGTATAAATAAGCAAGAATAGGAAAATAGAATGCCAGTTACTAAATTGTAGAATGGTGGTACCAATCAGTGGAGCCAATAAGGGTGCAGCCATCATAATTAATGACATATTGGCTAGATGACGGGCACTATCTCGACCACTACTTAAATCCCGAATAATAGCCGAAGAGTTAACAATGGCAATACCGCCACCAAAGGCTTGTAATACTCTAAAACTAAGTAGGGACGTTAAGGTAGTGCTGAATATAATGCCCACGCAGCCAATAGCAAATATAAGTAAGCCAATGAATACTGTGYGACGACGGCCGACATGATCTGAAAAAGGCCCACCTACTAATTGACCTAAAGCAAATCCGGCTAGAAATAAGCTAAGCGATAATTCAACATTATGGATTGAGGTTGAAAAATACTCGGCCATAGTCGGTATTGCCGGCAAATAAGCATCAACAGCAAGCGGCGTCAACGCAGTTAAAGCTGCGAGCACATAAATTAGGGTAGAAATAGGTAGTGACATTGTTTTTAATAAGCTTAAAGTAGTTACACTATTTGTGTGAGTGTGTGGCGAAATAGAATAGTCTACAGGAATTGATTTTAGTTCCTCTATTGAACGACAAATTAAGGAATATAGTGTAGATATGAAGTTACTTTACCTTCATGGTTTAGGTTCAAGTGGCCAATCATCAACGGCATTAGGTTTGATGGAGGCAGGCTTTGATGTGATATCACCTGATTACCAGCCTCAACATTATCAGCAAAGTATTGAGCCATTATTGTTATTGGTAGATAAAGAAAAACCTACTTTGCTGGTGGGCACATCAATGGGTGGGTATTACGTATTAAAATTAGCCGAGTTAACTGGCTTGCCAGTAGTCGCGGTGAACGCCTGTTTTCAACCCGAACTGCAATTGGCTAAATACCTTGAACAGGATGCGCATGATTATGTAACAGGTGAAGCCATTGTATTTACCACCACGATGCTTGCAAGCTTTACGCCCATCAAATTAGCTAGTGATACTGAGCCTACCATTGTTATTGGTGACAATGATGAAATAATTCCAGCTGATGAGCAGAAACAGTTTTGCAAGCAGCAGTCGTGGTCATGGATTAGTACTGATTGGGGGCATCGAGTCGGAGATAAACAACAACTTACTCAAATTATTCGAGATAGATATTAAGCTTAAATAGGCTTTTATTAGGATATTAGATTGTTTATAAAGCAAAGATGGGTGCTTAACCTTGTCGATAATGTGTAAGTATTAAGCGTGTAATGCTATTGATAGCAGTTAGTTTTGGCTATTTTACATGGAGGCGATGGCATTTAAGTTTATGGTTGTAGTTACTTGTAATATCAGGGTTAAGTATATGTATAGCTAAACTATTTCGATTGTTAGTTTACCTATATGTATACAATTAACTGTAGTTGGTATATATTTAGCT
The DNA here is from genome assembly GCA_002402245.1 of Gammaproteobacteria bacterium. GTDB lineage: Bacteria > Pseudomonadota > Gammaproteobacteria > Nitrosococcales > Methylophagaceae. Next base: position 71,793 of record NVVP01000003.1, read on the forward strand.
AAACTAATTGTGATTAATAGTTATATTATAGGTAATCCCATGGGCATTGAGACAGTTGTATTAAATCAATATAGAGATAAGGTGAACCAAGCAGTAACACGCTTTGGGGACTACTCTGTGCCCTTATCCGAGGGATGGATTAAGACTGTCAGGAAGGCCCTTGGTATGTCTGGTTCACAACTGGCAAAACGCTTAGAGGTAACAAAGGGACGCGTTTCTCAGGCGGAATCTGGCGAACTTTCAGGAGGCGTGACACTTCGTACTATGGAATCCATGGCTGCAGCGATGAGTTGCCGTTTTGTCTACGCCATCATTCCTGAAAAAAATATTGAAAACGTGATTAAGCATCAGGCGATCATGAAAGCGAAAGCACGTGTAAAAGCCGCTTCTACGCACATGGCGCTAGAAGCCCAGTCTTTGGATAAGCACACACTAGATTTTGAAATCGAGCGGATCGCCTCCGAAATTATGAGTAAAATCCCCTCCGATTTTTGGACCGAAAAATGAGCAGTAAAAAGCCGCCAAAGATTATTGGGGAGCCGAATGGAGCAACCCCGCTTGACCCAGATGAAATGGCGGATCTACGCTTCAAGCATGTCACCACGAGAGGCGAGTTGGATCAACTTGAGCAAGCCAACATTGATGAAGGTATGCAGTGGCTTAAAAAGCAAAAGAGCCCCGATGTCTTAACCGAGGTTTTTGCCTGTGATCTTCATAAAAAGCTCTTTGGCAAGGTATGGAAGTGGGCAGGGACCTTTCGCAAGACTGAAAAAAATATTGGTATCGATCCTATCCAGATTGCTACTCAGCTTCGTCAATTACTTGATAATACTAAATATTGGGTAGAAAACAATACGTATCCACCGAAGGAATTGGCGGCTAGGTTTCATCACAGCTTGGTTTATATACATCTCTTTCCTAATGGCAATGGACGTCATGCGCGGATCATGGCGGATGCGATATTGACCAAATTAATGGACGAAGCACAAATCGATTGGGCCGGGGGCTATAAATTGGACCGTATGAATGAGCGGCGAAGCCAATATATAGCGGCGCTTAGAAAAGCTGATGGACACGACTTTGATGCATTGTTCGAATTTGTCGGGGCATAAGAGATGAATTTACGTAGAATAGGCAGCCTTTGTGCTATCGGGTGGAAAATAATCATCGAAGCCAAACCAGAATTTTTGTGTATATGGCTGTATACACGTTTGAGGTTTTAAGTATGTCAGATCAGAAAATTGTTACTGAAGTCAATAAGAGAAGAACATTTGCTATCATCTCGCATCCCGATGCGGGTAAAACAACGCTAACTGAAAAACTATTGTTATTTAGTGGCAAGATCCAAACTGCGGGTAGTGTTAAATCGAGAAAAACAGATCGACACGCGACCTCTGACTGGATGGAAATGGAAAAAGAACGGGGTATCTCGGTGACTTCTTCTGTAATGCAGTTTGAACATAATGGTCGAATTGTTAATTTACTAGATACGCCTGGCCATGCTGATTTCTCTGAAGATACCTACCGAACTTTAACCGCTGTAGATTCTGCTTTAATGGTAATTGATATTGCCAAAGGTGTAGAGCAACGGACGGTTAAATTAATGGAAGTGTGTCGCTTACGTGATACGCCAATCTTAACCTTCATTAACAAAATGGATCGTGAAGGCCGTGATCCTATCGATATTTTGGATGAAGTTGAATCAATTCTTAAGATTCGTTGTGCGCCTATTACTTGGCCAATTGGTATGGGTAAAGGCTTTAAAGGTATTTTCCATTTAGAAAAAGACAGCGTACATTTATTTGAACCTCATAGTGACCAAGTTGGTGAAATCATTGAAGGTATCAATAACCCTCGTTTAGACGAATTATTTGGTGATATGGCCGAAGAATTACGTGAAGAAATTGAGTTAGTCCGTGGTGCCAGCCATGAGTATGACAATGAGGCTTTTCTAGCGGGTGAATTATCACCGGTATTCTTTGGTAGTGCGATGAATAACTTCGGTATTACCGAGTTAATGGATTCATTTGTTGAGATTGCTCCTGCTCCACAAGGTCGTGAGACTAAAACACGCCATGTTGATGCTCATGAAGAAAAATTCAGTGGTTTTGTATTTAAAATTCAAGCTAATATGGATCCTAAACATCGCGATCGAATCGCTTTTTTACGGGTGTGTTCAGGTCAATATAAAAAAGGTATGAAACTACGCCAAGCACGCACGGGTAAAGAAGTCGTTATTGCTAATGCAGTGAGCTTTATGGCGGCAGAACGTATTCAAGCAGAAGAAGCGTGGGCGGGTGATATTTTAGGTTTCCATAATCATGGAACGATTCAAATTGGTGATACCTTCACTGAAAGTGAAGATCTTCAATTTACCGGTATTCCGTATTTTGCACCTGAATTATTTCGCCGAGTACGTTTAAAAGATCCACTTAAAATGAAAGCGCTATTAAAAGGCTTGCAACAATTAAGTGAAGAGGGCGCCACCCAGTTATTCCGTCCACTTGAAAATAATGATCTTATTTTAGGTGCCATCGGTGTATTGCAGTTTGATGTGGTTGTTCATCGCCTTAAAGGTGAGTACAAGGTTGATTGTATTTATGAACCTGTACAGGTTTACACCGCACGTTGGATTTACTGTGATGATGAAAAAATGCTCGATGAGTTTAAGAAAAAAGCATCATTAAACTTAGCATTAGATGGTGCGGGTGGTTTGACTTATATTGCACCAACACGAGTTAATCTTGATTTAACCATGGAACGTTGGCCTGATATTGAGTTTAAATCGACGCGAGAACATACTTAAGTTTTCAGCGATGGCTAGGGCATAACATTAGCTTGTTTCTGGCCCTAGCTGTCGATTTGTGAACTAATCAAAAGAGCGGGCTATTCAGGGATTGATGCCAGCTTATATATATGTTTAACTTACTGCCTTTGAAGATCAGTAAGGAACACTGCTTCAAATCGTTCAGATAGACACATGCGTCTCTAATTTTAGACTAGTTTAATAATGCGTATTATTTGTACCAGCATTGATATTTAAGTCATTAGGACGTTAATTTAACTACCACGGAAAGAGAAATTAAAATGTCAGAATCAGAAAATATATACCAAGCACCGGAAGCATCATTACGCGAACCTGTTCAAGCGGGTGAGTATGGCTCAGTAGAAAAAGCATTGGCTGGGGATTATGAATTAAACCCTATCGAAGCAATGAAAGATGCATGGAACAATTTAAGTGGCATGAAAGGTAGCTTTTGGGGTGGAATGGCGATGTATGTCATTTTAACGATGGTGTTTGAGTTTATTGGAATTATGATTTTTGGCACACCTGAAGCGGGGGCATTTCCATCAGGTCCAGCGATGCTTTATGGCGTTGTTAAGATGATAGTATTAGTACCGGTATCAATTGGTTTAATGATTATTGCCATTAAACATTCTGTTGGTGCACGGACTGAAGCAACGGAAGTATTTAAGCATTTTGATAAGATTGTGCCACTGTTTGTTACATCGATTTTGATGTACCTTTTAGTAGGCGTAGGTTTACTTCTATTAATTATTCCAGGTATTTACTTATTGATTGCATTCTCAATGGCAATGCTGCTGGTAGTTGAAAAAGATATGGGCCCGTGGGAAGCATTAAATACATCACGTAAAGCGATTACCCATAACTGGTTTAGCATGCTTGGATTTTCAGTCGTGTCGTTTATTGTTATGTTACTTGGCTTCCTTGCTTTTTTCATTGGTATTGTCTGGGCATTACCTTTAATAATGCTAGCATTTGCAACGGTTTACCGTGATATGTTCGGTGTTGAAGCTAGCACTTTGGCTGAGAGCTAATTGACCTAAACGTTTACCTTTAAAACACATTCAAAGAAACGAAGCCTTGATGAAGCTTGATACGCTATGTTTGGTAGAAACGCCAGAAGGCACAGACCTACATGCAGAAGTAGTAGGTCTAGTGCCTCGGGTTTTAGCCTATGCTATCGATCTGTTTTTACGAGGCCTTGTACTGTTGGTTGTGTCGATTATTCTCGGCATACTGGGCAAGGCTGGTTATGGCATATCATTGATTATTTTCTTTTTACTTGAATGGTGGTATCCGGTGGTGTTTGAGGTTTACCGTGGTGGCCAAACAATCGGTAAAAAAGCATTTAAGATAAAAGTGGTTAATGATGATTTAACACCGATACGATTAGGTCCATCATTGACACGAAATTTACTAAGAGTGGCAGACTTTTTCCCTTCTTTTTATGTGGTGGGAATTATCTCGATGATGGTGACCAAACGCTTCCAACGTTTGGGTGACCTTGCCGCTAATACCATTGTGATTTATAAAGAAGAGCGGCAGTATGATACGCACTTCTTAGAAGATGTTACTGCAATTACGCCTGTTGATAATTTAACTGAAGTACAACAAATAGCATTTATTAACTTTGCCTTGAATCGAGGCCAACTATCTAGTGCGCGTCAGGATGAAGTGGCTGAAATTATTCGTAGCCGAATTCCTGCCCGTCATCAAAATGCAGCTGATTATGTGCGTGGTGTCGGTAAGTGGTTATTAGGTGGTCGATAATAATGACTAAATTACAGAGCAAGCATTCATGAAGCAGTTGGAGTTTGAATTAACTAATAATGACTTTTGGCTTGAGTTTGAGCAGGTGCTGACCAATGAACAGGCTGCTAGCCAGACTCAATTAGCACGATTTCCTCATGACTATAGAATGATTTGCCAACATTTAGCGATGGCTAAGAGCCGCCGCTACGCTACTGGTCTAACTAATAAACTGAATCGGCTGGTGCAGCAGGGCTACCAAGTTCTTTATGGTCAAAATATAAAAACTAAGGGTATGCTGCTCAACTTTATCTTTTTTGGTTTTCCTGCCACATTACGTGCTAATGCTATTTATCTATGGGCTTCAGCAGCCATTTTTCTGGTACCCGCGGTATTAATGCTGATTGCCAGCTTAACGAACGATCAGATTATTTATAGTTTGATGGATGCAGGCGATGTACGAAATATTGAAAATATGTACGATCCAAGTTTGGGTAAATTAGGCCGAGAGCGACAGTCCGACTCAGACTTGATGATGTTTGGTTTTTATATTTACAATAATATTGGKGTRAGYTTTCGTTGTTTTGCYACSGGTATTTTTGCAGGYTTRGGCAGCATWTTTTTTATTTTTTATAACGGCCTATTATTAGGCGGRGTAGCRGGYCACCTYACYTCWCTAGGTTATAACGAAACATTTTATCCCTTTGTTATAGGTCATGGTTCRTTYGARCTTACKGCTATTGTATTTAGTGGTGCMGCGGGTTTAAARATTGGCTATGCTTTACTTGCTCCCGGGCCTTATACACGACTAAAGTCAYTRCAAATRTCGGCAGCAGATGCGATTAAGATYATCTATGGTTCGACCTTAATGCTGGTGSTCGCGGCATTTTTAGAAGCATTTTGGTCATCTTCTTCAACCTTACCGATTGAGGTKAARTTRGGYGTRGGYGCTTTRCTGTGGATTGCKGTGATGTACTAYTGTTTCTTYTTYGGGCGACGTTATGCAGCTTRATCRTCTAGTYATTGAAACKCGAGTGCGTTCAGGCTGGTCAGCRATTGATCTGGGYATTACATTGGCACGWSKRTTCTGGYTGCGTTCAGTTTGTCTTTATTTATTATTAGCTGTTCCGGTTTATCTACTCACGCGGTTTTTCYCTACTGATTGGTACTTCTTATCCTATGTCATCTTATGGTGGATGAAGCCGGTCTTTGAGAGACCGATACTCTTTTTACTCAGTCGRGAACTSTTTKCTGAATCTACCTCATTTAAGCAAACTGTGTTCGCATTTGGGCAATGGATTAAACCAGGATTATTTTGGATCCTAACGTTAAGACGACTTAGCTTTTTACGATCAATGCATGCACCTATTACTTTATTGGAGCGGCCAAAGGGTAAAGACTATGGTCGGCGTACTGCTATTTTAGGGTCTAAAGTCTCTCGGCCTGCTTTTTGGCTAACAATGGTCTTGTTCCATATTGAAGCATTCATGGTATTGGGGATCTTTGTGCTAATTGCATTGATTGCTCCAGAGTGGGTTGATTTATCATTTTGGTTACTTGAAAGTGAGCAAGTAAGAAACACCTATGAAGACCTTATTGCTCTTTTTGTAGTTGCCAGTATTGCTCCTTTTTATGTTGCTTCAGGCTTCATGTTATATATTTCTCGCCGGGTAGAGTTAGAAGGCTGGGATATTGAAATGTGCTTTCGTGACTGGATGAATGATAAAAAGGCTAGCAATAGCGCTACAGCCCCAGTTGCCAATAGGCTTAGGGATAGAATATGACCCTGTATATTCGTTTCGTTTATATAAGCATCCTGTGTTTATTCAGTGTTGTGATACAGGCGGAGGTAGAGGTTGAAGAAAGATCCACTTCTGAGGTAGAGGTGCTCCCACCGCGTTCAGTAGAAGCACAGATGTATTATGAACAAATTCAAGCCATTTTATTATTAGACGACTTTGGTGAAAAAGAAACCGTTACACGCTGGCGTTTAAAAGA
>NVVP01000004.1 GCA_002402245.1 Gammaproteobacteria bacterium
TTGGCTGGCTTCCAGCATCTATTTTTTTGGCAAGTGACTGCTTTAATCGTTATTAGCGTAATCCTACTGTTTCAAATATTACAGCCTGAACTCCATCATAGTATTACGGAGTCTATTTTTTACTCTGAAATTGTGAAAATTGTACTGTTTATTATTGTGATGAGTGGACTGTCCTCATCGCTACCACTTCTGCGAGATAAGTTTAAGCAGAAAGCAGATAAATTATTTCCTCAAAACCCTAGTCAGGATGAAGTGATTTATAAAGCGCTATTTGAAAGCTCCGTAGATCCTATTCTATTAATAGAAGATAGTAAGTTTATAGATTGTAATTTGGCAGCGGTGAAAATGCTAGGCTGCAAAAGCAAAGACTATCTGCTGAATTTACATCCTTCTCAAATCTCACCTGAGTTTCAATCTGATGGCAGGAATTCATTGGACAAAGAGAGAGAAGTCGATGAGATTGTCCATCGGCAAGGAAACCATCGTTTTGTCTGGGAGCACCTTAAACAGAATGGTGATGTTTTTCCTGTTGAAGTACTACTTACAGTAGTCACTATTGGCCAAAGGAAGCTACTCCATGTGGTCTGGCAAGATATTACTGCTCGTAGAAAGCAAGAAGAAAAATTAGAACATATTGCTAATTATGATGTATTAACACACCTACCCAATCGTTCATTATTTGCAGATCGATTTAAACAAGCTATAGCACGGGCTGATAGAAGCCAGTTATTAGTGGCTATTTGTTTTCTTGATTTAGATAATTTTAAACGGGTGAATGATAATTATGGCCATGATGTTGGTGATCAATTGTTAATCGAGGTTTCAAACCGAATAACGTCAGCAATTAGATCTGAAGACACTGTTTCACGGCAGGGTGGTGATGAGTTCACGATTTTATTAAATAATATCAGCTCAATTGACACGGGAAAGAAGGTCTTAGATAAAATCCATAAGGCACTTGCTAAACCTTATATTATTAATGGTTATAGTCACTCGATTAGCGCTTCTAGTGGAATTACATTTTATCCATTGGATGAAGGTGATTTAGATCTTCTTTTACGCCATGCAGATCAGGCGATGTATGAGGCTAAAAAAACAGGAAAAAATCAATATCATTTATTTAATGTTGAAGATGCAGTAAGTGATATCAACAAACAAACCCAAATTAAAGATATTGAAATGGGCTTATTAAATGAGGAGTTTTGTTTATATTATCAACCTAAAGTTAATATGAAAACGGGTAAGGTATTTGGGCTTGAAGCATTGATTCGTTGGATTCACCCTAAAAAAGGATTGATTGCGCCGCTTAGTTTTTTACCTTATGTTAGCGGTACAAAATTAGAGATAAAAATTGGTCAATGGGTAATAAACCAGGCGCTTATAGATCTTGATAAATGGCTAAAAGAAGGGCGTGTATTTGAAGTGAGTATTAATATATCCTCTCATCATCTACAGTCAGACCATTTTGTGGCAAAACTTGAGAGTGCTTTGGCTCAATATCCTGCGGTTGCTGCTAAACAATTACAGCTAGAAATATTAGAAAGTCATGCTATTGATGACGTTAAACTTATTCGTGACATTATCAAACGATGCCAAAATACCTTAGGTGTTAATGTGGCGTTAGATGACTTTGGTACCGGCTATTCATCATTAACTCATTTACGAAACTTACCGGCTAATATTATTAAAATTGACCAAAGTTTTGTGCGTAATGTATTAATAGAGCCTAATGATTACAGTATTATTGATGGGATTATAAGCTTGGCCCATGCATTTAACCGTGGTTATATTGCAGAAGGTGTTGAGACTACGGAGCATGGAATAATTCTGTTGCTTATGGGATGTATACAAGCCCAAGGCTATGCGATTTCAGTTCCTTTACCTGTCGATGAATTATCTAAATGGCTAGATAATTATAAACCTAACCCACACTGGACGAGGCTTAATAATAAGGGGTATTCATTACAACAAAGCAAAGTTAAATTACTTCAGTTAACCACTGAATATTGGTTTAATAATATGGTTAAGCGCGTATTTGCGACGGAAGGGTTTGGTTTTGATGAGGAACTTATTAAGTGTCAGCTAAGTGAGTGGATCAAACTGTTTAGCCGTGAAGGTATGTTCGAGGAACAGTGGTTAATAGAACTACAGAGTGCGGATGCTGTAATGTTTCAACTAGCTCGTGATTTAGCCGATAAATTGCAACTAGATGACGATAATATTATACAGGCTAGTTTTGATGAATTTGAACGTAGTTATCAAGAAGTGAATACTATTTTTGAGTCTTACAAGGTGGGCTGAACAGGTAATTTATGTTTGAGCTAATAAAAAARCCCCAACAGWATTAATGTTGAGGCTTTTTATTTTTAGYAGCWGTWRRTMGYTTATTCTGAACGGCTAGTRACTTCTAATAAATGGTAACCAAATTGTGTTTTTACTGGACCTTGAACAGTGTTAATGTCAGCAGAGAAAACAACYGCATCAAATTCWGGAACCATCATKCCTGGGCYAAACTCRCCTAAGTCACCRCCTGAAGCGCCTGATGGGCATGAAGARTTTTCTTTTGCAACAGCAGCAAAATCAGCKCCTTCTTCAATTTCTTTTTTAAGTTCRATGCAGATTTCTTCGCTATCTACTAGTATRTGTCGTGCAGTTGCTTTARCAGCCATGGGTGTTTCCTTTAAARGGGTAAAAATAGAAYCATTATATCAAAAAAGTTTAGYTGATTTCTAATGTCATTCCATTGAAYTCAACTTTATCRCCTGTAATGATCTTTTTACGTTTTTGTAGCTCTGTTTGCCCATTCACTTTTACTAAACCATCTGCAATAACTTGCTTRGCTTSAGCACCACTTGAGGCYAARCCTTCAAATTTGATGATTTTATAAAGTTCGGTRGGAGAYTGTCTAAGCTCAACATTAACTGTGTTATCTGACATTGGGTAAAACCTTTGTATTGTGGTTTGGTAATTAATTATTTGTATATATTGTTTCACATAGTTAAACAGATTAAAATCAATCATTAATTAAAGTAAGTGAATCAGTATGAGTGAAGATAAAAATAAACGGCTTGATGATATTGTGGCGCAAGCCAAAAAGTATCAAACTGACCGTGAGCAAACCTACCGAGAACGATCATTAAAAATGTATCCATGGGTATGTGGCCGATGTTCACGCGAGTTCACCAATGTGAATTTGCAGGAGCTAACGGTGCATCACCGCGACCATAACCACGACAACAATCCAAATGATGGCAGTAACTGGGAGTTATTGTGTATTTATTGCCATGATAATGAACACTCGCGCTATATTGAGCAAGTGCGTTACGGTAATAATGATACTCAGCAAACATCAGATAAAGCTAGCCATAATCCGTTTGCAGGATTGTCCGATTTATTAAATAAGTAGTTTACTCGGCATCTATGATATTGGCTTATGGTATGTGAGCTTAGTCTCAATCTATTGAATACTAATTAGAAAACAATACTAACTGTGATGACAATCTCATTTATTATTAAAGCGTAATATAAAATGACCCTCAGATTATCAAGGGTTTAGGTTTTAATATAAATGAAATGGTTAGTTGAAGGTATTCAGGTATTGATTATCACTGTGATGATTTATCCTTTGTTTTATATTTGGGATACTTCGCAAGTCGAACAGTTTTGTCGTGATGTTGAGGCCGGCATGAATAAGCAGGAGTTTATTCAATTGATTGATGATAAGTCGGTTAAAGCGACACAATTGTTAGATATGTCGGGTCATTGGTATTCAGCGGTAGTTACTCGCTCTCCATTCTCTTCATATCATTGTGAAATTGCGGGTGTTGGAGATGTAGTTGCTAGCGCGAGACTTTATTAAAGTACCCGTGGAGCATACCAATGGTATGTTTATAGCACTCATACTGATTATGCTGGCGTCGTGATAAGAGTGAGTAATAGAAGAGTGGCAACTATCACTATAATGCCTTGCGAGCCCATCCATTAGAGACTCTAAAAAATAGGTACCTTGAAGGTAACGGGTATAAAAAAAGCCAGATAACGGTTAGTTATCTGGCTTTTTTTTAAGTAGGGTTTGAGTTTAACCACCCGCTACATAGTTAATCATAATCCCTGCTGCCACAGCTGAGCCAATTACACCGGCTACGTTGGGCCCCATTGCATGCATGAGTAAGAAGTTATGTGGATCAGATTCTAAACCGAGCTTATTCGATACTCGCGCAGCCATAGGCACAGCTGAAACACCTGCAGAGCCGATCAGCGGGTTTATTTTACTTCCAGGTAGCTTATTCATTATCTTGGCCATAATAACGCCTGATGCCGTTCCAATTGAAAAGGCGCCCATTCCTAAGATYACWATACCGAGTGTGGTGAAGTCTAAGAAYTTATCAGCRCTTAACTTTGAACCCACTGCTARMCCTAAGAAAATAGTCACRGTATTAATCAATGAGTTTTGMGTGGTATTACTTAAACGATCCACYACCGCACATTCTTTCATCAAGTTACCAAAACAGAACATACCTAATAGTGGTGCTGCATCMGGTAGTNAAAATGCCACTAAGAGTAATAAYAGAAGTGGAAAAATTATTTTTTCACGTTGAGAYACATGGCGTTGTTGCACCATTTTTATTTTACGTTCTGCTTCAGTGGTGAGYGCACGCATAATAGGCGGYTGAATTAAGGGTACTAAGGCCATGTATGAGTATGAWGCAACGGCAATGGCACCWAGTAAGTCAGGAGCTAGTTTACTGGCGACATAGATGGATGTGGGTCCATCAGCACCCCCAATAATTCCGATWGCRGCAGCATCTGCAAGRCTAAAGTCAAAYACWCCAAARGTTGAYAGTARWACKGCMCCCATTAAGGTRACAAAAATACCAAATTGAGCTGCGGCACCTAAAAATAARGTYCTAGGATTRGATARTAAGGGACCAAAGTCCGTCATYGCRCCTACGCCCATAAAGATAATAAGTGGRAAAGCACCACTTTCAATMCCTACGGTATAGAACAAATGYAAAATACCRCCCTGTTCAGCAAGGCCWGCACCAGGAATATTMGCYAGTACRCCACCAAAACCAATAGGAACGAGCAATAAAGGCTCAAAGTTCTTATTGATGGCAAGGTAGAGTAATAACATGCCAATCATGATCATGATGCCTTGACCTGGCGTCATTTGATAAAGCCCTGAGTTGTGCCATAGATTGAGTAATTGATCCATGTGTAAAACCTTTATGCGATTGAAACTAGAAGATCACCGACTTTTACGGAATCTCCTGGTTTAACTGATACGAATGAAATTGTGCCTGATTTTTCGGCAACAATTTGWGTTTCCATTTTCATGGCTTCAAGAATRACTAARGTATCGCCTTCTTSAACTGTTTGACCTRCACTCACTTCAACTTTCCAAATACTGCCTGCTAATGGCGCTGTAACAGGCTCTCCTTCGGCGCTTNNGGNTGCRGCTGCTTGANGNGNTGCKGCAAYGGYAGTMATATTACTRAYATCACCACCYTCAGYSACTTGTACTACATAGCTTTGGCCGTTAACGGCRATGGTATACACTTCTTCRTCWGAAGMKGTGCGAGTAGCYGCTTGTGCTGCTTCTAATGTRGGTACGGGTTCAAAAGCATCWGGATTRTTACGGTTTGCTAAGAAATTCAAACCWACTTGTGGGAAKAGRGCATAGGTAAGYACRTCATCTATTTCACGYTCRCCACTTTCAAGYTCAATACCATCCTCWGYTGCTTTTTCTTGYARCTCAGCGGTTAGTTTKTCCATYTCAGCTTCAATTAAATCAGCTGGGCGACAMGTRATAGCTTCRTTWCCATCTARMAYACGTTGTTGTAATTCRSTATYGAATTTGGCYGGKGCTGCACCATACTCACCTTTTAGAACGCCCGCTGTTTCTGTTGTAATYGTTTTATAACGCTCRCCTGTTAATACATTTAATACGGCTTGAGTACCGACAATTTGTGATGTTGGCGTCACTAGTGCAATAAAGCCTAGGTCTTCACGTACACGAGGAATTTCAGCTAATACTTCATCAAAACGATCAGCCGCACCTTGTTCACGTAATTGGCTTTCCATATTGGTTAACATGCCGCCCGGTACTTGTGCGGTCAGGATTCGCGCATCAATACCACGCAGTGAACCTTCCCATGGTGCATATTTTTTACGCACATCACGGAAGTAAGCTGCTACTTCTGCCAGTAGTTCGACGTTTAAGCCTGTGTCATGTTCGGTGCCATCAAAAATAGAGACGATAGTTTCTGTCGGTGAATGGCCATAAGTCATCGACATAGATGATATAGCGGTATCGACATTATCAATACCTGCTTCAACACACTTCATAATAGTGGCGGTAGATAAACCCGTTGTAGCATGAGATTGCATATGAATAGGAATATCAATCGTTTGTTTAAGGCGAGTGACTAGCTCAAATGCGGTATACGGATTAAGTAAGCCGGCCATATCTTTAATACACAGAGAATGCGCGCCCATATCTTCGATACGTTTAGCTAAGTCTAGCCATAGATCAAGGTTGTGAGCAGGGCTAAGTGTGTATGAAATAGTACCTTGCGCATGGCGGTCATTTTCTTTAACTGCTTTAATCGCAACTTCAAGGTTACGAGGATCATTCATCGCATCAAATACGCGGAATACATCAACACCATTAATTGCTGCACGTTCAACAAATTTTCGTACTACATCATCAGCATAGTGGCGGTAGCCTAATAAATTCTGGCCACGTAGTAACATTTGTTGTGGTGTATTTGGCATTGCTTCTTTTAAACTACGAATGCGATGCCAAGGATCTTCACCTAAATAGCGAATACAAGAATCAAAAGTAGCGCCACCCCATGTTTCAACTGACCAATAACCTACTTGATCTAGCTTTGGAGCAATAGGTAGCATGTCGTCAAGACGTAAACGAGTAGCGAAAAGTGATTGATGTGCGTCACGTAAGACGACATCTGTTATACCTAGGGTTGGTTTAGATTCGGTCATAAATGGCCTTTAGGTGTTAAATGTGATTGTAATGATTTATTCAAGCGTGGGTTCATTTAGAACGATACTTGTGAACAGCGGCCGTAATGACTGATATAAGAGTTTTATCTTCAACTTTCGTTGCAACTGGGCCGTGCGGAGGAATAAATACTGCAGGAGAGGGCACACCATCTTCAGGAATAGCGCCTATGTTTTTCTCGATTTTGGTTATAACCCATGACATAAATGATGTCACGATAACCAACAGCGTTAAAAATAAGAATACAAAGCCCATACCAAATAGCATTAGGTCGATACCATCATTCAATAAGTTAGATGAGTCCATCTATACTTTACCTCTACAACAATTAACAATTTTAAGGCATTAATTCAATAACTTAATGCCACAAGACCGCCCATTATATCACCTATGAGAAATAAGGCATTATTCTGCAGTGTTAAAAGTAGCTTGTACGGCTTATAAAACGAATAATATTCTAAATTTTAGAAGAAAATAAAAAATTATAATTCTTCGATGTTATTACATTTTTATTGGCATAATACAGCCTGTTTTTATTTTACGGATTAAGGATTGATATGACGCCTGATGCAGAAGATCTCTGGTTTTTACCCTTGGGTGGAACAGGTGAAATAGGCATGAATATGAATCTTTATGGCCATGATGGAGAATGGTTAATGGTTGATTGCGGCGTTATTTTTGATAAAAATACCGATGTTGATGGTCAAGCATTAACCATTCAGCGTCCTCATATTCAAATGGCGGATCCTCAATTTATTGCTGAAAGGCGCGAACAGTTAGTAGGTTTAGTGATTACCCACGCGCATGAAGACCATATCGGTGCAGTGCCTTATCTTTGGCAACAGTTACGTTGTCCCATCTATACAACCGCATTTACAGCGGAAATATTACGTCGAAAATTAGTAGAAGTGGGTTTGCAAAAGAAAGTTAAAGTGATAGTCGTTGAGGCTAATGCGCAGCAAGATATTGGTGTATTCAATGTAAAATGGATTGCACTGACTCATTCTATTCCAGAGCCTTATGGTTTGAAAATTACCACGGCGGCAGGTTCCGTTTTTCATACTGCGGATTGGAAATTAGATCCGCAACCTTTATTAGGGCCTACGTATAAAGAACAGGATTATAAAGCCTTAGCGGATTGTGATATTGATGCCATGGTATGTGACTCAACTAATGCAGATGTACCAGGTTGGTCTGAGTCAGAAGCCAGTTTACATAAAGGCCTAAAACAGCATATTGAAGCTGCTAAAGGTCGAGTTATTGTGACTTGCTTTGGTAGCAATCTTGCTCGATTACATACTATTGCAGAAATATCTAAACAGACTAATCGACACCTAGGTTTATTAGGCCGATCATTAATAAATATGATGTCCGCGGCTAAAAAAACAGGCTTATGGACATCAGTTGAAACGAGTGTTGACCCTACGCATTTAGGCTATTTACCAGCACATACGGTATTAATTGTAGCCACAGGAAGCCAAGGAGAGCCGCGCACAGCGTTAAATAGACTAAGTAGTAATAGTTTTCGTGATATGCAGCTTGAGCCGGGAGATACGGTTATTTTTAGTTCTAAAATGATCCCTGGCAATGAACTCGCTATAAACACCATGATTGAGCGTTTGAAAGCGATGAAGGTTACGGTGATTACGGCCGATGATAGTAAATTATCGATTCATGCCTCCGGCCATCCTGCTAGTGATGAGTTAAAGGCTATGTATAGCTGGGTTAAACCTAAATGTGCAATACCTGTTCATGGAGAATTGCATCATTTAAAAGCCAATGCAGGCATTGCTAAATCTCAAGGTGTGAGTCGACAATTGTTAGGACAAAATGGCGATATCTATTTTATTGCGCCGGTAACAGGAATTCGTCGAAAAGCAGTAAAAACAGGCCGTTTAGGTATTGATGAAAAAAGGAGATTAGTGAAAATATAAGTGTTGTAATACCCGTAGAATAATTGCGCTTTTTTTTGATTTTTACCCAAGTCGTTTAGGGAATACGTTGATTTAATAGCTTTTTTCAAAATGGACATGTTATTAGTCATTATCTTCTTATAATGGGCCTTAACAGCTAAAAGTGAGGCGGACTATAGTCTATCTCACTTTAATTACCGACCACCATGTACTGAGGATGCTTGACAAAATATTTAGTTAAGGTCTAGTTTATTGACAAAAAATATGATTTAACTTGAGAAACAAAGGACTTAACTTAAGCCCGCTAAAAATTTAACGTTTGATGAAATAGTAATGTTGTTTATCTTTTGGAATATAAGGAAGCCATAGTAATGAAAACATCGGATTTATTTGTTAAAGCATTAGAAAATGAAGGGGTCGAATATATTTTCGGTATCCCCGGCGAAGAAAATCTTGATTTTTTAGATTCATTACAAGGTTCCTCAATTAAACTTATTTTAACCCGGCATGAGCAAGGTGCCGGCTTTATGGCTGCCACTTATGGTCGGCTAACAGGCAAGCCGGGAGTGTGCTTAGCGACGCTAGGTCCTGGTGCAACTAACTTTATTACCCCCGCAGCCTATGCCCAATTAGGTGGCATGCCGATGTTGATGATCACCGGCCAAAAACCAATTAAATCAAGCAAGCAAGGTCAATTTCAGATTGTTGATATTGTCACTATGATGCGGCCGATTACAAAGTTCACCAAACAGGTTGTTCATGGTGGCACTATTTCAGCTTTAGTCCGTGAATCATTTCGTATTGCAATGGAAGAGCGTCCAGGAGCTGTTCACCTTGAGCTACCAGAAGATATTGCTGCTGAAGATGCTGAAGAATACCTTTATAAAGTAGCACCAACACGCCGACCTGATGCTGATGAGTTGGCGATTAACAATGCCGTTAAAATGATTCAACAAGCTAAAAGGCCCTTACTTTTAATTGGTGCGGGTGCTAATAGAAAACGTTCAAGTCGTGCTTTGACTGAGTTTATCAATAAAACAGGTATTCCATTTTTCAATACACAAATGGGCAAAGGTGTGATTGATGAACGGCATAATGCGTATTTAGGCACGGCGGCATTATCTGATCATGACTTCCTTCATTGTGCGATTGATCGTGCTGATTTAGTCATTAATGTAGGCCATGATGTAATTGAAAAGCCCCCCTTCTTTATGAGTGATGGTGGACCAAAAGTAATTCACGTGAACTTCTCACCAGCGCAGATTGATGCGGTTTATTTTCCGCAATTAGATGTGGTGGGTGATATAGCGACTTCAGTCACTAAATTCACTGCTGAACTAGTGCCTGAAGAACATTGGGACTTTGATTATTTTTATCGAGTAAAAGACGAGGTTAAATCTCGCTTATCTAAATACAGTAAAGATGAGCGTTTTCCACTATTACCGCAAAGTGCAGTTGATGTTATTCGTGAAGAGCTGGATGAAGACGGTATTGTTACCTTGGATAACGGTGTTTATAAAGTGTGGTTTGCTCGGAACTACCTCTGTTACCAAAATAACTCTTTGTTGTTAGATAATGCCTTAGCCACCATGGGGGCGGGTTTACCATCGGCTATGTTAGCGAAGCTGATTAATCCTGATAAGAAAGTCATCAGTGTATGTGGTGACGGTGGCTTTATGATGAATTCACAGGAAATGGAAACCGCGGTACGCATCGGGCTAGATCTGGTTGTTATTATTTTAAATGATAATGCTTATGGCATGATTAAGTGGAAACAAGAAGGAATGGGCTTTAATAACTTTGGTTTAGATTATAATAACCCTGACTTTGTGAAGTATGCTGAAAGTTATGGTGCAAAAGGCTATCGACCTGAAAGCCATGCAGAGTTTAAATCAATCTTAAATGAAGCCTTAGAGTCTAAAGGCGTTCATTTAATTGAATTAGCAGTGGATTATTCATTAAATCACTCAATATTGAATGAAGGTCTAAAAGAAAAGATCTGCATTTTATAAATAACAAGGAGAGTATGCGCGTGTCCACTCAACATTATCCTTTGATGATTGCAGGTTTAACTAAAAAAAGTGATCAAAACCTAGATGTATTAGCGCCTTTTGATGGGCAGCTACTTGGMWSAMKWKAATNNTAGNTGATAGTAGTGATATTGATACGGCATTGGCCACGGCAACAGCATTATTTGCCAACCGAGATAATTGGTTGCCTTTGGCACAACGTTTAACTATTTTAGATAAAGCTATTATCTTGATGGAAGAGCAGTCAGAAACATTGGCTATGAACTCTGCTCATGAAGGCGGTAAGCCTTTAATTGACTCTAGAGTGGAAATAGACCGCTGTATTGATAGTATTCGCCTATGTGTTGAAGCGTTACGCTCTGAATCCCCCAAACCTGTACCAATGGGTTTAAATGCAGCATCACAGCACCGTTTAACCATCATGAAAAAAGAGCCTATTGGTGTGGTGGTGGCAGTCAGTGCATTTAACCACCCTTTAAACTTAATTGCTCACCAAATAGGGCCTGCAATTGCAGCGGGTTGTCCGGTTATTGTTAAACCTGCTGATGACACACCTTTATCGTGTTTTCGTTTGGTTGAAATTTTTCATCAAGCCGGCCTGCCTATTGAATGGTGTCAGGCGGTAATACCTAAGGATCTTAATGTTGCTGAGCAGTTAGTCACTGATCCTCGAGTTGCTTTCTTTAGCTTTATTGGTAGTGCCAAAGTAGGTTGGTATTTACGCTCTAAATTGGCCGCGGGAACACGTTGTGCCTTAGAGCATGGTGGTGTGGCACCGGTTATTGTGGCGAAAGATGCGGATTTAACTAAAGCAATACCGGCCTTATCAAAAGGTGGTTTCTATCATGCTGGCCAAGTGTGCGTATCTGTTCAACGTATTTTTGTCCATGAGTCCATCGCACGTGATGTGGCAGAACAATTAACCGCAGCCGCTAAGAACTTAAAAGTAGGTGATCCTTTATCAGATCAAACTGAAGTAGGTCCGTTGATTAGAGCGGCTGAAATTGATCGTATTGACTCATGGGTACAAGAAGCGATTGATGAAGGCGCTGAATGCCTTGTAGGAGCACAACGCTTAGCTAATAACTGTTATGCACCCACAGTGCTCTATAATCCAGCAGCTGATAGCAAAGTATCTCGGTCTGAGATCTTTGGCCCCGTGGTGTGTGTGTATCCATACAGTGATTTAAACGATGCGATTACCGTTGCTAATTCGCTTGATGTGGCTTTTCAGGCATCTGTTTATAGTCAAGATATTGATACGGCAATGATGATTGCCGATAAGCTTGCTGCTTCAGCGGTAATGATTAACGAGCACACAGCATTTAGAGTGGATTGGATGCCATTTGCAGGCTTGAAACATTCAGGCTTGGGAACAGGCGGCGTGCCTTATACCTTAGAAGAAATGCAAATAGATAAGATGATTGTGATTACATCCAAAGGTATTTCTGCTTAGACTTTTATTTACAGTTACGGGCCCATCCTCATCAATATGCTGAGGATGGGCTCGTAATGTTTAAATGAGAGTTACTTAACTCGCATACCCGGAGTCGCACCATCATCTGGGTTTAAGATGAATAAGTCTTTACCCCCTGGGCCGGCAGCTAATACCATTCCCTCTGATAAACCAAAACGCATTTTACGAGGTGCTAGATTAGCCACCATGACGGTTAACTTGCCAATCAAGTCTTCAGGCTCATAAGCCGATTTAATTCCAGCAAACACTTGCTTCTCACCATTGCCGATATCAAGTGTTAATTTTAGAAGCTTTTTAGCGCCTTCAACATGCTCAGCATTGGCTATTTTAGCTATACGTAAGTCAATTTTGGCAAAATCATCAAAACTAATTTCATCAGCAATATCTTCAATATCACTGCTAGCCGCTTTTTTAGGTGCCACGGCTTTTTCTGCCTGCATAGATTCTTTTGAGTCATCTAAAATAGCAGTGATTTTATCTGATTCAATTCGCGTCATTAACGGTTTGAACTTATTAATTTCATGCGATAGTAAGGGTGAGCCAATATCTGACCATTGCATTGGTTCAATATTTAAAAAGGCCTCAGCTTGGCTGACTGTTTCAGGTAATACGGGTTTTAAGTAAGCGACCAACACGCGGAATAAGTTAATACCCATGGTGCAGATATCATGTACTTGTTTGTCCTTACCTTCTTCTTTTGCCAAAGCCCATGGTTTCATTTCATCAATGTACTGATTAGCTTTATCTGCCAACGCCATAATTTCTCGCATGGCATGACCAAACTCACGGTTTTCCATTTTTTCAGCAATGGCATCAGCTTGAGCTACGAAGTCATCAAATAAAGCAGGTTCTGACAATGAACTAGATAACTTGCCATCAAAACGTTTTTTGATGAAACCGGCACAACGACTAGCGATGTTAACCACTTTACCGACTAGGTCAGAGTTGATACGGCTTTGGAAATCTTCTAAATTAAGATCGATATCATCAATGCCGGAGCTTAATTTAGCCGCATAGTAATAACGTAAATATTCAGGGTTTAAGTGGTCAAGATAGGTTCTTGCTTTGATGAATGTGCCACGTGACTTAGACATTTTCTTGCCATCAACAGTTAAGAAGCCGTGGGCAAAAATAGAATTAGGCAAACGGAAGCCTGCACCTTGCAACATAGCTGGCCAGAATAGGGCATGGAAATAGATAATATCTTTACCAATGAAGTGAACCATTTCTGTCGTACTGTCGACATTCATATATTCATCGAAATCAACACCCGTGCGATCACAGTAGTTTTTAAAACTAGCTAAATAACCGATAGGTGCATCTAACCAAACATAGAAAAACTTATTCGGCGCATCCGGTATTTCAAAACCAAAGTACGGTGCATCGCGAGAGATATCCCAGTCCCGTAAACCACCTTCAAACCATTCGTCTAATTTATGGCTAACTTCACTTTGTAAATGACCACCACGGGTCCATGTTTTTAGAGATTCTTCAAAATCACCTAGTGTAAAGAAATGATGCTCTGAATCTTTAGTAATCGGCGTTGCGCCTGATATAGCGGAAACAGGGTTTTTTAAATCTGTAGGTTCATAAGTCGCACCACAGGCTTCACAGTTATCACCGTATTGATCAGCAGCACCACATTTAGGGCATTCACCACGAATAAAACGATCCGGTAGGAACATTTCCTTCTCAGGATCGTAAGCTTGGCTGATTGTGCGTGTTGTAATGTGGCCCGCTTTTTTATTCGCTAGATAAATCTGGCTAGCTAACGCTTTGTTTTCATCGCTGTGGGTGCTATGAAAATTATCGAAAGCAATATTAAAATCAGCAAAATCTGTTTCATGTTCTTGTTTAACGTTGGCAATTAATTCTGCTGGTGTAATGCCTTGGCTTTCAGCACGCAGCATGATCGGTGTACCGTGGGCATCATCAGCGCAGATATAATGGCATTCATTACCGCGCATTTTTTGAAAACGCACCCAAATATCAGTTTGAATATATTCAACTAAGTGGCCAAGATGGATTGAGCCATTGGCATAGGGAAGGGCACTAGTAACCAGAATTTTTCTTTGCATGAATAAACCGACAGGAATGTTAAAAAATATGCAGGCAAGATAGCAGAAATAGGCATTTTCCGCTATTTAATATAGTGTTAAAGCCGCTAATCTATGTTGTTAATGGACATGAATAAAGTTGCTTTTAGCCATGGATAAAAAAATAACACTCGATTTTAGTTGATAGAAACTAACTGATAATAATTTAAGTTAAGAATGATTCCTATTTAATTCCATATAGAACAATAAGTTAATTTGGTTGTAAGTTTGCGGTTTTATCCATTTTGCATTAAGTTAAGTCGCTAACGGTTTCGCATTTTGGGTGGAAGGTGTGTATGAAGTTAGAACTGCATAATATTCGCATTGATGCGATTGATGAGGCTTTAGCCAAAGCCAAACAATATCGTTCTTTACTTGAGCCTGAAATTGCCGAAAGTATCTGCCTTGATGTATTGAATATAGCCCCAGATAATCAAGATGTATTGATTGTTTATATTCTCACCTTGTTAGACCAAATTTCACGTACAGAAAAACAAAGCCAAATAAAAGTAATAGAGCGGACGATTGCTCAGCTGACTAGTCAGTATAAACGTCACTATTATTCTGGCTTATTGAGCGAGCGACGTGCTCGTCATTTGATTACCCAATCCATGTCCCATTCCTTTGCTTATGATTACTTTGTCGAAGCGTTGACGTGCTATAAGCAAGCGATTGAACGTTGCCCAGATCAAAATGACGAAGCAATTTTACGGTGGAATAGCTGYGTTCGTACTATTGAAAAAGAGAAACTACAGCCTCGCCGAGATAGTGAAGATATCCTTGTGGACATGGAAAGCTAATGGTACTTCAATTAAAAAAACGGACGATGGCACTTGCTGGCGTGATTATGACCGGCTATTTGATCTTTCATATGCTGAGCAATCTTAGTTTTTTATCTGAGAGCAGCTTTAACCAACTGTATGCTTTTTACCATAGCAGTGGGCTACGCTGGCTGGTATTAGCGCTAATGGTTATTGCCATAGGCATTCATGTCAAAATTGCAATTCAAATCCGCACGGTAAATGCCAAGGCGAGACGTATCGATTATGCTCGCCATGATAAGTTTAAAATTCCTGCACTTTTTGTGACGCTGAGTATTATTTTCTTATTAAGCTTTATTGTTATTCATATTGTACAAACATTATTATTTGATAGTGCTCAGCTTTACAGCGAATTAAGCCAATTATTTAAATCAGAATTTATGCTGCTATTTTATTTAGCCGGCTTATTTGTGCTCACCATGCATTTACAGCATTCACTTGCTAATGTGCTGCAAACCTTAGGTAAAACCTCGGTAATTCACCATGCCTTAGTGTGGGGCGGAGTGTTGAGCTTAACAGGTGGCTTTGCCCTTATTCCTCTTTACATTTATTTTGTGATGCCATGACTGATTTTGAATTAGACAGCCGTACGCCAAAGGGAAGTCTGGAAAACAGATGGACTCAATATAAATTTGACTTAAAAATTGTTAGCCCGGCTAATCGAAAAAAATATAAAGTAATTATTGTCGGCACTGGGCTTGCGGGTGCAGCAGCGGCTGCTTCACTAGGCGAAATGGGCTATAACGTCGAGACATTTTGTTTTCAAGATAGTCCACGACGAGCACATAGTATCGCTGCTCAAGGTGGTATTAATGCGGCCAAGAATTATCAAAATGATGGCGACAGTGTGTGGCGTTTATTCTATGACACCATTAAAGGTGGCGATTATCGAGCCCGTGAATCTAATGTTTATCGTCTTGCTGAGTTAAGCACCAGTATTATCGATCAAGCCGTAGCTCAGGGCGTGCCTTTTGCACGTGAATACAGTGGTTACCTTGCTAACCGTTCATTTGGTGGCGCACAAGTTTCGCGTACTTTTTATGCCCGAGGCCAAACCGGCCAGCAGTTATTAATCGGTGCCTATCAAGCGATGAGTAAGCAGATCGCCGAAGGGTCGATTAATCATCATTCACGCTGTGAAATGCAAGACTTAATCATGATTGATGGTAAAGCGAAAGGCATTGTCTCGCGTGATTTGGTAACAGGTAAATTAGAGTCACATATAGCCGATGTAGTCGTGCTTTGCACGGGTGGTTACGGTAATGTATTTTACCTATCAACCAATGCCAAAGGCTGTAATGCCTCGGCGGCATGGCGAGCTCATAAACAAGGCGCTTTATTTGCCAACCCTAGTTTTACCCAAATTCATCCCACCTGTATTCCTCAACACGGCGAGCTTCAATCAAAATTAACCTTAATGAGTGAATCATTACGTAATGATGGCCGGATCTGGGCACCGAAAAACAAAGAGGATTGTGAGAAAGCACCCGAAGAAATTGCCGAGCAAGACCGTGATTACTTTTTAGAGCGAATGTATCCTGCCTTTGGTAATTTAGTACCTCGTGATATTGCTTCACGTGCAGTGAAGTTGATTTGTGATGACGGTCGCGGTGTGGGTCATGCGATTGATGGTAAAAAGCTAGGTGTTTACCTTGATTTCGCCAATGCTATTGAAGTACATGGTTTAGATGCAATACGTGAAAAATATGGTAATTTATTTGATATGTATCAACATATTGCCGCAGAAGATCCTTACACCACACCAATGCGTATTTACCCTGCGGTGCATTACACCATGGGCGGCTTATGGGTTGATTATAATCTAATGACCTCGATTGATGGCCTGTTTGCAGGTGGGGAGGCTAACTTTTCTGATCATGGTGCTAACCGTTTAGGCGCCAGTGCGTTAATGCAAGGCTTGGCTGATGGTTATTTCATCCTGCCTACTACCGTATCTGATTATCTCGCCCAGCAAAAACCACTTGATACCAGCAAGCACTATCCTGAAGCTGAGCAAGCATTGCAACAATGTGAAGATAAAATACATAAGTTAATGAATGCTGAAGATCCACAAAAAACACCGGATGAGTTTCATCGAAAATTAGGCCAGATTATTTGGAATGCCTGTGGCATGGCCAGAGAGAAGAATATGCTGGAAAAATCTATTAAAGAGATTAAGGCATTACGCGACCAGTTTTGGCAGCAAGTTAAAATTACCGGCGGTACAGACACCTTAAACCAAACACTGGAACGAGCAGGACGAATAGCTGATTTCTTTGAATTAGCAGAGTTGATGTGTATTGATGCGCTTACTCGAGAAGAGTCATGTGGTTGCCATGCCCGAGAAGAACACATTACTGATGATGGTGAAGCACAGCGTCATGACGAGGATTTCTCCTATGTCGCTGCGTGGCAATATAGTGGTAATTTAAGTGTGCCCGTGTTGTATAAAGAAGAGTTAGATTTCGAATTTGTTAGGCCTACTACAAGAAACTACCGATGATTTATAAATTACATATTTGGCGACAAAAAAATGATCAATCAGCTGGCCAATTTGAGCTGTATGAAATTGACGTGAGCGAAGATACTTCATTTTTAGAAATGTTAGATGCTCTCAATGAGCAATTAATAGAAAATGACCAAGAAGCGATTGCCTTTGACTTTGATTGCCGAGAAGGTATTTGTGGCTCATGTAATTTAGTGATTAACGGTACGCCACATGGTAAACACCGAGGTACAACAACCTGCCAACAATATATGCGTGACTACGCTGATGAGCAAGAACTGTGGATTGAACCTTGGCGTGCTACAGCATTCCCGATAATTAAAGATTTAATTGTTGATAGAACCGCTTTTGAAAAGATTATTCAAGCCGGTGGTTATATTGAAATTCGCACCGGTTCGGCGATTGAAGCTAATACTATTGCTATTGAAAAAGAAGTATCTGATGAAGCCTTTGATTCAGCAACCTGCATAGGTTGTGCAGCTTGTGTAGCCGCGTGCCCGAATGCCTCAGCCACCTTATTTGTGGCGGCTAAAGTCAGTCATTTATCAACCTTACCTCAAGGTCAGATGGATAAAAAACGTGCAGAAAAACTATTAGCTGAAATGGATGAACAAGGCTTCGGTGGCTGTAGTAATTATCGCGAATGTGAACGTGTGTGCCCTAAAGAGATCAGTGTCAGCACTATCACCACCATGAATAAACTCCTGTATCAATCACAATAGAACTTATTTATAAGCAATAGCCTGCACCACAGCAGCAAGGCCGGTATGATGTGTACCTTCTATAACTTCTCGTTCTAGCTCAGTTAAGTGGCTAAAGGTGAGACTAGAAAATTCAAAACTGACTAGTTTTTGCGTCATCATTAAATCTGCTGAGTCACCGCCACCAGTACCATAGTTTAATTGCTCGGGGTTATAGGCTTCTAGTAATAACACACCTTTTTTCTTAAGGGCTTTAACTATCTTTTGGTGAACTGTTTTTCTCAGAGTTGAGGCAAGCGGGCAGAAGATAGAGATAACGGCATCCCACTTATTTTCACCGAAGTCATAATCAGCTAAGTCAGCATGAATAAATTCAATGCTGACATTATGTTGCTTAGCTAATTTTTTAGCTTTTTCAATACCGACAAGGGAGCCCTCCACGGCAGTAACGTTATAACCTTGTTTGGCTAGGAACACTGCATTTCGACCTTCACCTTCGGCAATGCTTAATACGTTTCCTTTTGGTATAGCATTGACATTATCAGCAAGAAAAGTATTCGCCGTGGTGCCATAGATATAGTGTTCTGTATCGTAACGTTCATCCCACATAGTGGTATTCCTTTTATTCGTTTAAGGCTATGATACAAGTTAAAGTCGACTTGAGGTCAAGGTCTTATTTTTTAGTGTGTTTTATACGGGGCGAAGAAGTGGATATTGTCAGTGTAGCTAAAGCCTCCGGTTTACCGGCTTCAACCTTGAGATATTATGAAGAAAAAGGCCTGATTAAATCAATAGGTCGGGCAGGGCTACGCCGAGTATTTAATAGTAATGTAGTACAGCGACTAGCGCTTATTTCATTAGGCCGTAATGCCGGCTTTTCATTAGATGAAATTAGCCATATGTTTAACGAACAAGGCCCCGATATTAATCGAGGCCTGTTATTAGCTAAAGCGAATGATTTGGACTCTAAAATTAAACAGCTGACTACGATGCGTGATGGTTTACGCCACGCTGCAGCCTGTAGTGCTGATAGTCACTTTGAATGCCCGACGTTTTTACGGTTGTTAAATATTGCTAGTAAAAATCGTTATAGGCCGCCCAATAAGGTTTAGTTCAATCAGTAAGGAAGAAGGTAATATTGGTAACTACGCGTACATCTTTTTCTATTTTGGCTGTATCGCCATAACTTGAACCAATATCACGGATTACAAAACCACCTTGGCGAGCACTACGAATACCGCCTACTTTAACACCGGCATTGGTGGCAAACTCATTGGCCGCAAGTCGTGCATTTTGTGTGGCTTCTTTGAGCATGGCAGGCTTAATATCATTTAGTTTAGTGAAGTGATATGAAGGATCGTTATTTCTTAAATCCAGCCCTTTGGCAATCAAGGTGTTTAATTTTGCTCGACCTTCAGATACAAGTTGTACTTTAGTGGTTTGAACTTCGATTTCACCGGTTAAAAAGTGTTTTTCATCGACGAGGTTTTGAGCATCGTCACGGTACTCTTCTTTATAGTAATTAATGATGCCGGGCTTTATTTCATCATCAGTAAAACCACTGCTTTTTAATAGAGCGATGATTTCTTGTTGGTCCGCCTCAGACTCTTCATATAATTTAGGGATTTCAGATTTATCACTGCCGGTAACGGTATATTGGATCGACCAGTAAGCTCTATCTGCTTCAACACGACGTTCAGCTAAACCTTTAACGTCAGCGGTATTCAATGCTACTTTAGATTTATACAATGTTTCACTAATAAAGAAACCTGATGTGGCAATACCGATTGCCAGTAGGAGAGCGCCTAAAGCGACATCGAATCTTTTTGAACCGTTATCCATATTGAATCCTTAATTTGAATGGTTTTATTTAGAGGCCTACTGTTGCTTTATTTCGATGAACAGTCAATATAATTTAGCCTTTTAAACCATTAATATAATAAAAGTGTGAGCTGTCCAGGATTAAGCATTCTTTACTGTGGAATAGCTTGAACAAGAGTATTGATTAGTAAACAGCGTTGCTCAAGTGCATATTCTTTTTCTTTAATGCCGCTAAAACAAAGCTTGTTTTCATTCATATATGCGTGCTCATCAGGGTAATAAGGGTTAATTATTTGTGATGTTTTTAGCTCATTAATGTGGAATTGATTGAACAATATTATTTTGGCATCTAAGTCAAAAAATCGAGCAACATATTCACTGAAATCAGGAGTCTGGATATTCAGTAATATAGTGCCCACATAGTTTCTTACTACCGAATAGAAAGGCGTTGTTTCATATTCTTCTGGTGTTATAAGGTAGCTAGAGAATTCAATAGGGCTTGACTCCACTAGTTGCATAACTTTTAAGAAGCTGGGGCTAATTGTATTTATAGTCATATTAGGTTTAAACATGGATCTTGTTATCCAAGGGGAGCTCTGACCTTCAGGCTCCCAAAAGTCTGGATTACGATCGAGCTCTTTGAAATTGTAATAAGACATGGCAAACTCGCGTGCAAAAGGCATATCTAAACTTTTTTCAGCTAATGATAATGGTTTTATTTTATTGAGAGGGGAATGTGATTCACTACGGCTAATGATTAAACTAAGGGCATCTAACTGTTGGGAGATCAGTGAAACATAAACTAGCTTACCAATAAGCGTATCTTGCAAACTCATCTTAGCTCGAAGAACCACGATATTATTAAGCAATAAATGAATGGCACTATCGGTTTTGTGTTGTTGGTATAGTGCAATAGCAGACAGGGTGTATAGGCGGTTAATTTGGCCTATATAGTGATAGGATGGAATTACTTCACTAATAGTTGGTTTGCTAAGGGTACGAAATTCATCATAATGATTAAACGTATTTATGCGGTGAATTAATAAGGCATTTTGTGAGAGTAACTCATCAAGATCAAATTTATGGGTAAATAAACTAGAGATGCAATCAGGCTTGGAAGAGTGACACATTAAATCATCACGAGGAAATGAAAATGTTATTGATTTAGGGTGTGGTTGAATTTGATAGTCTTGTTGTGCAGCTGCTTTCTTATTCTCGGCCAGTTTCCAACGACCTAGTTCAATTGGATCTAAATCAGCTGATGCTTCGATACCGAGTAAATACAAATAGGCTTCACTTTCTTCACCTTTAGCTGCGGTTTCAACTTTGTTGATTAGGCTTAAACTAACCTTGCTTAATTCATCATCTTGTTGTGATGCCCAAAAGAGTGCGGTTAGCACGATAAAACCAGTGAGCAGAAACGTTAAGGTTTTCATTTAAGACCTTATTAATACAGATAAGAAAATAGGTTGTTATTGTATTCAATTATTAGACTAATTCTCAAGCCCTTTTGTGATGAACAATATGCAATAAGCGAGTATTAGTTAAGCCATTTTACCAATGGCGCAGCTGATCACTGATTTGGCTTTACCTTTTAATGCCTGTAGGCCTTCAACAGAGCCTTTTTCAGGGTAGCCCATAGCGACTAATGCAGTTATGTACTCATCACGGTGGTCATTACCTTTAAATTCAATGGTGACGGTTTGAGTATCAATATCAATCGTCACGTTGTGCACACCTTCAATCGCCATCAGTTTCTTGTTGATGGTGTTAGTACAACCTGAGCAACGGATGTTTTCTACTTGAATACGGGTTTGCATCTCTTTTTCCTTTTTTTATGAATTAAATAATAGGGAAATTGAGTATAGCGTTGAGGATGAAAGAGAGCGTTATATCGTAGCGAGTTTTTGTTATAGAATTTACAGCTTATCGAGTGTGCTGCGTGAATTATCATGATCTAATAAACGAAATTGACTCGCGGTCATGCCGCTTATTTTTTTAAACTGACTGCTTAGATGAGCTGTACTACTAAAACCAAGCTGAAAGGCTATTTCACTTAAGCTTAATTCACCGTAGGCCAGTAGTTCTTTTACCTTTTCTATTCTTAGCCGAATGAAGTAATGCTCAATAGTGATCTCTTCTTGTTGAGAAAATAGATTACTCAAATAGGTGTAGTCACGCTTAAGTGTTTTATTAAGGTGACTAGATAGTTTGTCTGCTGGTGGTGAGTCGGCTTGGTTGAGGTAATCGAGACAGCTGATTTTAATCTGTTCAATCAGGGTGGTTTTTTTATCAGTCAGAATTTCAAAGCCAACGCTGACTAATTTATTATTGAGCTGGCTGAGTACACTGTCTGTTAACTGTGAGCCATAGTGGTCAGCAAAATCAATCTCACCAAGGCTGACAGACTCTGCTTGTAGATGAAGTTCCTTCAGTACACCTTTAACCACAATACAGCAGCGGTCACAGACCATATTTTTAATATAWATTTTCATTKKYWYACATTGTATGATCAGTGAAGTAGTCTTGCAGTAACTCAATAAATAAAAGTAATTTTTTTGATAAGTGTCTACGGTGTGAGTAGACAGCATATAAGGCGGCGTGTTCAAACTTATTATCAGCGAAGATTAATTTAAGTTTACCTTGCTTCACCGAGTCACCCATTACGAATTGAGGACATAGTGCTATGCCATGTCCTGCTAAGGCGAGTTCTTTTACTGCAACTGCATTATTGACTTGGAATTGCCCTTTAATATTAATGCTTTGCATTTTCCCGTTGAATTGAAATGTCCAAGAATGTGGCTTGTGATGGTTGGTGTCGATGATACAGCTATGTTCAGTTAACTCTTTAGGTGTTAATGGTTCACCATATTGCTCCAGATAATCAGGTGAAGCACATATAACGGTGTTAATAGTGGTAATACGTCGAGCTACTAAACTGGAGTCAGCTAACTTACCAATCCGTAATGCTAAGTCAAAGCCTTCTTCAACAATATCAACTAGCCTATCACTGAGCGCCATGTTTATTTTTACGTCGGGGTAACGGCTGCCAAAAAGAGAGATGACATTCATTAGGTGAAGTTCGGAGAATGAAGTCGGTGCGCTGATAGTTAATTCGCCACTGGGCTCGGTGTGAATATTCTGCACTCGACTCTCCAGCTCATCTAGCTCTTCAAGAATAGGCATGCAKTTATCAAGATAGAGCTTACCCATTTCAGTTAATGAAACATGACGAGTAGTACGTTGTAGTAGCCGAACCTTAAGCGATGATTCTAACTGTGCCACATGCTTACTTAATAAGGCTTTGCTTTGGTTAGTTTTTCTTGCAGCATTAGAAAAACCACCTGCTGTTGCTACTTCTACAAATGCTTTCATACAGATTAATTTATTCATTGAAATTCCACTGTCTTTGTTTTGAATACAATCTATCAATAACCTGTCATCTTGTCTATTATTTGTCGGTCAATGATACTGGTGGCGTTGACAATCAGTATTCACATTATTAGGAGATATTTCATGACTGAGAAACAAACAACATTATATGCAGCCCTTGTTTTACGCTTAGGATTAGGAACAGTATTTATTGCCCATGCATTATTAAAAATTATTGTATTCACACCTGCTGGTACGGTGGGTTTTTTTGCCTCGCTAGGAGTGCCTGGTGGATTGGCTTATCTAGTGATGATTGCCGAGCTGGTGGGTGGTACGATGTTGCTACTTGGCGCTAAGGTGCGCCTTGTCTCATTAGCTTTAATTCCGATACTGATAGGCGCTATAGTACTGGTTCATGGTCACTATGGATGGTTAGCGAGTAATGAAGGTGGTGGTTGGGAGTATTCTGCCTTTTTAATTGTGGCGGCAGTGGTACAAAGCTTATTGGGTAATGGTGCTTTTAGTGTTAACTCATTAAGTAATAAAGTTAACTAGCTAGCTGACAATAGGAGAAGAGAGTATGTTATTTCTTAGTTTATTGTCGAAGTAACATACTCTAATTAATTATGAATAATACAAATACACGTGTTTTATACCTTTCTCATGGAGGCGGGCCAATGCCTTTACTGGGTGAGCCAGGGCATAAAGAATTAGTGACAACCTTAAAGATCATAAGAGGACAGATTAAAAAGCCGAGTGCTATTTTAGTTATTAGTGCTCACTGGGAAGAAAGTCAGGCTACTATTACGGGGGGTATGAGTTCATCACTGCTTTATGATTATTCTGGGTTTCCTGAACAGGCTTATCAAATTAAGTATCCAGCAGCGGGGAGTCCAACACTATCAGATGATATTTATTCCAAGTTACGAGAAAAAGGTATTACCACCGGGATAGATACGCAACGTGGATTTGATCATGGCCTCTTTGTCCCGTTGAAAATAATGTATCCGGAAGCGGATATACCTTGTGTTCAATTATCATTAGTGAATGATCTAGACCCGAAAGCACATATTAAATTAGGTGAAGCATTGGCAGGTTTAGCACAGGAGAATCTATTGATTATTGGCTCGGGTTTTTCATTTCATAATATGGCTGCATTTTTTCAAGGAGATAATCTGCAATCGAAGGCAAAAAATGAATCGTTTGAAGCTTGGCTCATCGAAACATGTTCATCTAAATTACTTAGTGAAAAAGAAAGAAGTCAACGCTTAGAGCAGTGGGATAAGGCGCCATCTGCACGGTATTGTCACCCAAGGGAAGAGCATTTATTACCTTTGCATGTATGTTATGGCGTGACTAAACAGTCTTGTGACGCTGTATTTGAACTTACTATATTAGGTAAAAAAGCGAGTATGTACCTTTGGTAGCGTGTTTAAGCGTTAAAAGATTGCACAAAGGACTTATCAAAGTAAGGGCTATGTTCGGCCCATACGGCTTTGAAGTTATCTCGCGCTAACCATTCATTAATTTCAATTTCCCAACCTTCCCATTGGTCTTTTTTAGCTTGTGAACGAGTACGTTGATACATTAGGAATGCACGTTCAAAAATAGATATTCTAATAAGTAATATGGCTTCTTCTTGTTTTTTTTGCTCTTCTGTCAGTGCGGGAGGGTTAACAAAAGGTGAATCAAATACATCTAAAGAAGGATGCTCTAAACAAAGCTGTTGGATCTCAATATATTTATCATCAAGGGCATCATATGTTCCATATTCTCTTTCTGTTCTTTGATTATGTTGTTCTCTTAAGTAGATAAACAATGCAGCGGGTACGCCCATAATTGTAATAAGAAATGTAGCGAGTTCTAGATAATGTGAAGTGATGTCCATTAAATTGGTTTCCAGTCTAAGTGCTAGTTATTTTCGTGAGCGATTAAATTATGCGATGGGAGCATAAGAAAAATGCTAGGCATAACACCAGATACTAGGAGCATTGTCCAGAAATATAAGATTAATATGACCTGATTTTAATGAAATTTAAATTCCACAAAATAGATGTGGATGAAGTAAAGGCCAACACAGTATAAAATAGGCGAATAGTCTGACTGTGTTGGCAGTCTAAATTCATAAGGAACGTTACATGTTAAATTCTTCTCAGATCGAGCAACTCATCAATGATTACCTAGACCCCTCTACCGATATGACCTTGGCAGATAGCCAAAGTAAAGTAGTGGTGACGCTTGCAGAAGAGACGCTTAATGTGCGCGTGACCTTAGGTTATCCTGCAAAAAGTATGATGACAGCCTTACAAGACACCTTAATTGACTTGCTTAAGAAAGAAACAGGCTTAACGGATGTAACCGTTGAAATTGATTGGAAGATTACTAAGCATAAAGTTCAGCAGGGTGTGAATGCAATTAAAGGTGTTAAGAATATTATTGCCGTGGCATCAGGTAAAGGCGGTGTGGGTAAATCGACTACATCGGTTAACTTGGCATTAGCATTAGCGGCTGAAGGTGCAACAGTAGGTATTTTAGATGCAGATATCTACGGCCCAAGCCAACCACGTATGTTGGGAACATCACAACGACCGGAATCTGTAGATGGTAAGCGCATTGAGCCTATCGAAAGTTATGGTTTGCAAGCGATGTCAATGGGCTTCTTGATTGAAGAAGAAGAGCCAATG
Organism: Gammaproteobacteria bacterium; assembly: GCA_002402245.1. Taxonomy (GTDB): domain Bacteria; phylum Pseudomonadota; class Gammaproteobacteria; order Nitrosococcales; family Methylophagaceae. The sequence goes on from NVVP01000004.1 coordinate 26,446, forward strand.
GTTTGGCGTGGCCCGATGGTGACACAAGCCTTAGAGCAAATGTTGAATGATACTAATTGGGCGGCACTTGATTATTTAGTGATTGATTTACCGCCGGGCACAGGTGATATCCAATTAACTTTAGCGCAAAAAGTACCTGTCAGTGGTGCTGTTATTGTGACTACCCCGCAAGACATATCGCTACTTGATGCGCGCAAAGCACTTAAAATGTTTGAAAAAGTGAATGTACCGGTAATGGGTATTATTGAAAATATGAGCACCCATATATGTAGCCAATGTCAGCATGAAGAGCATATCTTTGGTTCGGGCGGCGGTGAGAAAATGGCTAAGCAATATAATGTCGATTTACTAGGTAATTTACCGCTAGACATTAAGATTCGTGAAGATGCTGATCAAGGTCACCCTACAGTAGTGGCAAGTCCTGATAGTGCTATTGCAGAATCATATCGATCAATTGCTCGTCGAGTGGCTGCTCGATTGGCTAAACAAGGAAAAGATTATTCATCAGCATTTCCAAATATTGTGATCAAAAACGATTAATCACGTTATGATTAGGGTATTACGCATTAATGAGAAAATAGATGAGCATTAAATCAGATAAATGGATCCGTCGTATGGCGGAAGAGCACGATATGATTTCCCCCTTTGAAGCAGGCCAAGTACGCGAAGGGGACAATGGCAATAAGATGATTTCTTATGGCACATCAAGTTATGGTTATGATGTGCGATGCTCAACTGAATTTAAAGTATTCACTAATATTAACTCGGTAATTGTTGACCCTAAAAACTTTGATGAAGGCAGTTTTGTCGATGTGAATTCGGATGTATGTATTATTCCTCCGAACTCATTTGCCTTGGCACGTACAGTTGAGAAATTTAAAATCCCTCGTAATGTATTAACAATATGCTTAGGTAAGTCTACTTATGCACGTTGTGGAATTATCGTGAATGTCACTCCTTTAGAACCTGAATGGGAAGGTTATGTCACATTAGAGTTTTCTAATACGACTCCGCTTCCGGCAAAAATTTATGCTAATGAAGGTGTGGCACAGATGTTATTTTTTGAATCTGATGAAGAGTGTGAAACTTCCTATGCCGACCGAGCTGGAAAGTACCAAGGTCAGCGTGGCGTTACATTACCTAAATCGTAAAGTTAAAGGTATTATCTTTGATGACAAGGCTATTTAAATTACTATTAATGACATTATTGCTGGTGGCTTGCAGCAATGAACGTGAAGCGGCTAAACAATGGGCGCATAGTGATTTTAGTAGTTATGCTGCGGCTTTCTCCCCTAATGGTAAATATGTGCTGGTGGGCGATACTGATGCACCGGCTAGACTATGGAATATTGAGAAGAACAAGGTACTTTATTCTTGGCAGAATAACGAAGAAGTAGGCACCACAACAGCCGTTGGGTTTTCTGGTGATGGAAAAGTGGCGGCAACATCTGAGCAAGATGTGATTGTGCTGTGGGAAGTTGCAACAGGCGAGCCTATGCTGCGCCTTAGCTTTCCCGTTAAGATTAAAGCACTGGCACTATCGCAACATGGTGATTATTTATTACTCGCCTTATATGATCGAACGGCCATTTATTTTGATGTGATTGGCAATAAAGTATTAAAAGTATTTGAGCATGATGGTAAACCCGTTAACTCACCGATTAATCAGCTTATCAATGCCGTCGCATTCTCTCGTAGCGGTAAGTACGCATTAACAGGTGGTGATGACCGCACCGCACGTTTATGGCGTCTTGAAACGGGTAAGCAATTACGCAGTTGGTTACATGAAACTCCGGTTAATATTGTTGGCTTCTACCCAAAAGGTAGTTATGTATTAACAGGTGCAGGCAATGGCCAAACCCATTTCTGGAATATGAAAACAGGCAAGGAAAAATATATTTTAACAACGGCTTCATGGCCAAAAGATATGGAGTTACCTGACTTTCCTTCCTTTAAAACCACCACGTCTGCCTTTGATTTCTCTGCCAATGGTGCCTATCTAGTAACAGGACATCCATCACAGAAAATATGTGTATGGAAAGTCTCTTCAGGTGAGAACCTTGATTGTTGGCAGGTGGCTAGAAAGAATGCATTACGACCAGGGGTAGTATTGCAAGCGGTTGCATTCTCGCCTAGCGGTAAATGGATTTACAGTGAGTCGGGTAATGGTATTGGCCAGAGATGGAAGTTTAAGTAAGTGCTTAAGCTTGTCTTTTTTGTTCCCGAATCGCATAAAGAATCAGTAAAAAAGGCACTTTTTAACCAAGGCGCAGGTCGTTATGATGGTTATGACTATTGTGCATGGGAAACCCTAGGAACAGGGCAGTTTAAACCGTTAACAGGTAGCCAACCTTTTATTGGTGAACGTGACAAAGTTGAAGTAGTAGCCGAATACCGGGTTGAAATGATATGTGCTGAACAGCATATTAAAGTGGTGTTACAAGCTTTACTCGCTAGCCATCCTTATGAAACCCCCGCTTATGATGTCCAGAAGATTATGTTACTGGACGATTTTTAATTTCACCGAGTTTGTTGTTATGACGTCATCTATTACTATCCAGCCAAAAGAAACCTTTTTAGCCGATTATCAAGTACCGAATTATTTAATTGATGCGGTGCATTTACACTTTGAACTAGGTGCATCGACCACACGCGTTCGCAGTGTGTTATCCATGCGAAAGAATCCTGATGCAGTAAGTGATGAATGTGTACTTGATGGTGAACAGCTAGAATTAATCTCGGTTAAATTGGATGGTGTAACTTTAGCCGGTAATGAGTATCAACGTACTGATAAAACATTGTTTATTGCCTCTCTGCCGGCACAATGTGAATTAGAAATAGAAACGGTTATTCAGCCTGATAAAAATACGGCATTAGAAGGTTTATATCACTCTGGTTCATTGTTGTGTACACAGTGTGAAGCAGAAGGCTTTAGACGTATTACCTATTATTTAGACCGACCTGATGTGATGGCTGTATTTACCGTGTCGATTGTAGCTGATAAGCAGCAATGGCCGATTATGCTATCTAACGGTAATATGGAAGATCAAGGTCAATTTGATGATGGACGTCATTGGACGCGCTGGCATGATCCTCATCCAAAACCAAGTTATTTATTTGCTTTGGTCGCCGGTGATTTATACCGTCAGCAAGATAGCTTTACTACCCAATCTGGTCGTGAAGTTAGTTTGCAAATTTATGTTGATCATGAAAACAGTCATAAATGTGATCATGCCTTAATGTCATTAAAGCAATCGATGAAGTGGGATGAAGACACCTACGGTCGTGAATATGATTTAGACATTTTTATGATTGTGGCAGTAAATGATTTCAATATGGGCGCAATGGAGAATAAAGGTTTAAATATATTTAACTCTTCCTGTGTGCTTGCCAGCCCCGATACCGCAACAGATAGTGATTACTACCGTATTCAAAGTATTGTCGGCCATGAGTATTTCCATAACTGGTCTGGTAATCGTGTTACCTGCCGTGATTGGTTCCAGTTAAGCTTGAAAGAAGGCTTTACTGTATTACGCGATCAACAGTTTAGTGCTGATATGAACTCGGCAGCAGTGCAGCGAATTGATGATGTAAATCAATTACGCACCATGCAATTTGCAGAAGATGCTGGCCCGATGGCTCACCCGGTTAGACCCGCTTCATTTATTGAAATCAGTAACTTTTATACGGTGACAATTTATGAAAAAGGGGCTGAAGTCGTCGGCATGATTAAAACGATTGTAGGTGATGACGGCTTTAGAAAAGGTACTGATTTGTACTTTGACCGCCATGATGGTCAGGCGGTGACTACCGATGATTTTGTTCAAGCGATTGAAGATGCTAATGATGTTGACCTAAACCAGTTTAAACGTTGGTATTCTCAAGCTGGGACGCCTGTTCTAACGATTAATGGACAATATAAGCAAGCGACTAAAGAGTATGTCTTAACAGTGAAACAGCACTGCCCAGCAACACCAGGACAAGATACTAAACAGCCATTTCATATTCCTCTAGCTATGGGATTATTAGATGAGCAGGGACAGTCGTTACCATTACAATTAGCGGGCGAAAACACGGCTTGGGAATCAGAAACTCGAGTGTTATCGATTACTGAAACCGAGCAACTCTTTACCTTTATAAATGTACAGTCAGCGGCGATACCTTCACTATTACGTGGTTTTTCAGCCCCTGTGAAAATGAAGGTTAAGCGTTCAAATGCAGAGTTGGCCTTCTTAATGACTCACGATAAAGATAGTTTTAATCGTTGGGATGCTAGCCAGACTTTAGTAATCTCACTTTTGCTTGGTCTAGTAAAAGATGTGCAATCGCAGAAGAACCTTGTATTAGATAAGTTATTAGTTAAGCAGTTTTCAGCTGTGTTAGCTGATAAAACAATTGATCCTGCCTTAGTGGTAAAAATGCTTAGCTTACCAAGTGAAAATTATTTGGCAGCACAGATGGATGTAGCTGATGTTGATGCCATTCATACCGCACGTAAATTCTTGAAAAAACAGATTGCACTAGGTTTGAAAGATCAGTTTAGTGAATTTTACTTACAATTAGCTTCAACTGAAAAGTATCAGTTTAATGCTAAGGATATGGCCAAACGTAGCCTTAAAAATACCTGCTTAAGTTATTTAATGACGGCAGACGATACTAATTATATTCAGAGCTGCGTAGATCAGCTACAGCAGTCAGATAATATGACAGATAGTATTTCTGGTTTAATTTTACTGGCCGATCAACAGGGGCCAGAAGGTGAGCAAGCCTTAGCTGATTTTTATCAAAAATGGCAGCATGATCGTCTGGTAGTAGATAAGTGGCTTACAGTACAAGCGCAATCTAGTTTGCCTAATACTTTGGCCAAGGTGAAAACATTAATGCAGCATGCAGCATTTAATATTACTAACCCTAATAATGTACGTGCTTTAGTGGGGCAGTTTTGTCGAAACAACCCGATTAACTTCCATGCAAAAGATGGTTCAGGTTATCAGTTTTTAGCTGAACAAATTATTATTTTGAATAAACTGAATCCGCAAGTGGCTTCTAGAATGTTGGGTGCCTTTAATTCATGGAGACACTATGACCAAGGTCGACAAAAATTAATGAAGATTGCATTAGAGAACATTGTGCAGCAGGATGATTTATCAGCTGATGTGTATGAAGTAGTGACTAAATATTTGGCGGATGATTAATGTTTACCCTCGATCCCAGATTAGAACAAGACACTATTCATCTTGGTGAATTTCCTTTATGCCGCGTGTTATTGATGAATGATGCTCGTTACCCGTGGATTATTTTAGTACCTAGACAAACTGGKCTAACGGAAGTGTTTCAACTGACTGAAGCTGATCAGCAACAGCTTATGCGTGAATCTAGCTTTGTTGCTGAGAAACTAAATGAATTAGTTCAGGCTGATAAGATCAATACTGCAGCCTTAGGCAATGTAGTATCCCAATTACACATTCACCATGTGGCACGCTATTATCAGGATGAGTCTTGGCCAGCGCCTGTGTGGGGCAAGGGGACTGCAGTTGTGTACACAGAAGATGAGGCTAATGCAGTAATGCAACAGTTAACTCGAGCCTTTACTGACATGCTGAAGTAATGACCGAACTGAAGTTTTATTTAAAGGTGAGTCGAGAACAGGCATTACAATATTATCAAGGTTCAATTCGCAGTGTGATTGTCACTAGCACACAAGGCAAACGCATACAGTTTCCAGCTGAACATATTCGCCCCTTTATTAATCAACAGGGCATTGAAGGTTACTTTAGTATTCAGTTTGATAATGACAATAAGCTAGTCGGTTTGAAGCGTCTTTAAACTCGGCTTGGCCCAGACAGCGTTAGCTTATTTCAGAATAGGAGGGCCATCAAGAAACTCGGGTTCAGGCTTACCAATATAATAACCTTGGGCATAATCGATGCCCATTTCGGTTAATAAGGCTAAGGTTGCTGCATCTTCAACAAACTCAGCAATGGTTTTTTTGCCCATTCCTTTAGCGATATCAACTAATGCCTTAACAAATAGTTGGTCATCAGGACTATTAACTAAATTACTAATGAATGAACCGTCAATCTTGACAATATCCATCGGTAACTCACGCATATAATGGAAGGATGCGAAGCCCGTGCCAAAGTCATCAAGGGAAAAGCGGCAGCCTAATTTAGTTAACTCATTCATCAATGTTTTTGCTTGTTCTATATCTGCAACAGCGGACGTTTCAGTTAACTCAAAAATTAGATGTTCTGGATTAGCTTTACTTTCATCTAATAAACGATGGAATAAAGGTAATAGATGCACATCGTCAACAGCATTTCCGGATAAGTTAAGTGAAAGACAGATTCCTTTATTTTGTGCATCGAGTTCGGCTTGTTTGAAAATACCTTGTTCTAAAACATAGTGATCAATACTATTAATTAATCCTGTTTGCTCTGCAATTTCAATGAACTGGCCTGGCGCATAAATTTTCTTGCCATCTTCAGAACGCATTCTGATTAATATTTCATAATGACTTACAGTTCGAGTTTTTAAGTCGATTATAGGTTGATAATGAAAAACAAAAAGGTCATTTTTCAGAGCATTTTCAATTCGATGTTTCCATAACACGCGAGTCTCTAACTGCAAGCGAGCTTTACTATCCAGGTTAAATTGTTGCCATGTGTTTTTACCATGCGCTTTTGCTTGATACATGGCTAAATCAGCATTACTGATAAGGTCTTCAATCGATAATTCGCCTAATGGAAACTGCACTAATCCAATACTGGTGGTCAGCTTATAACTTACCTCATTAAAACGAATATCCATTTTCCCAATTGTTTTAATAATTTTTTCTGCTAATAAAATCGCACCACTATTATCAATTTCAGGCAGGAGAATGGCAAATTCATCGCCGCCAAGACGAGCCACAATATCAGTACTTCTAATAATACTGGCTAGTAGCCGAGCGACTTCCTGTAAGACGGTATCTCCGGCTTTATGTCCACAACTATCATTGATGTCTTTAAATTGATCAAGGTCGAGAAATAGCAGTGAACCCTGATGGTTAAAACGTTTTGCAGCATCGAGTATATGGGTAAATTCAATATTGAATTTACGGCGGTTATACAGCTGAGTCAGTACATCATGATCGGCTAACCAGACTATTTCATTTTCATTCCTTTTTTGTTCGGTAATATCTAAACCAACCGATAGGATGATGGCTGAATCGGTAGGATTACTAATTCGAGTATGTAGCCATGAAATAACATGCATGGTGCCATTATGATGAGTGAGTTCTGATTGATGTTGCTTGGTAACGGTTGCGTGAGGAAAAGTCAGCAGTCCGCTTTTCAGTTGTTGCCACTCTTCTTCACCGATGAATTTTGATGCCGGCGTATTGAGTGATTGCTCTTCAGTGTAGCCGGTAATGGTTTCGGCAAAATCATTAAATGAACTAATATCGCCCTTTTGATTGATGGTAATAATGATAAGTGGTGCGGTATCAATTAAGCTGCGGACAAAATCTCGTTCTTGTTGTAGCTCGGCACTTTGTATCTCTAAGGCATTGGAGCGTTCATTAACCGAGATATGTAAATCTTCTAATTGTGTGGTCAGTGTATGAGTGGTAATGGCAAGCTGATCAAGCTCATCGATAGTGCGTTTTCTTTTTACAGCGCTGATGAGTTTACGCACATGTGAATATTGTTGCTTAGCAAGTAATGGCAGCGCTTGAGAGACAATGGATAAGCGTAATAGCGGTCTAGAAACTATTACAAAAATACCAATACCAAATATAAATACGCCTATTAAGGAAATAAATAGGCTCTGGAAGGTAATATCAGTTATTTCTTTTTGTTGTTGTTCGATATTATCAATAATAATAAAGTGAACATCGTTGCTACTATTAACAATATTAAATTCAACAGGTAAAAAATCGTAACGAAGTAGGCTTTTACTTGCTGATAATTCGGCAAATGAACCTTGTTTAGATAAGGTAAGTAAATAATCCCTATTTATTCCTGGTGAAGTTAGTGCACTTACTTCCATTTTCCAGTTAGGAATAAGCCTCTTAGAAGGCGTACTATCTTGCATTACTGACGTTAATACCGCAATGTCAGCGGCTGTTTTATTACTAAATTCAAAAAAACTATTACTTAAATCATAGGCAAGCAGTAAAACATGCTTGATTTTTCCTTTATGTAAGACAGGGATGAGATCATATTGCTTGCATCCTTGACTACAGTTTATAAAATTATAAGGTCGCTCGTTTTTGAATACTGAAGTGATATTGTTTTGTATTTGAGCAGGGATACTCTCACCCCAGCCCGCAACGTGAGCTAAGTCGTGGTTAAATAACTGAGCTTGAGTGATGTGCCAGTCAAGTTCAAGTTGGATTCTATGTGACTGTAGCAGGCGATTAATATCTTTCCCAGTCGCATTTTCTGGCAGTAAACTAATCTGAGCTAAGCGTTGTAATTGTTCGCTACTATTACGTAACTGGCCAACTAACTCTTGTTGAAATTGCTGCTGGGTTTGCTCTCGCGAAAAGTTGAATTTTTGTTGTAAATTCCAGTAAACCAATATGGGAATAAGGGAATTTATAATAAGGATCATTAAACCAAATAGAAGTGCGGACTTCCATTTAAGACTAAAAAATCGAGCAGTAGTATTTTCGACCATTTAGAACTTATAAGATAAGGATACGGCGAATAAATCCCAATCTTTTTTTGTCGTGGCCATGTTATTTTCTCGTGGAGAAAGCACGCTTGTGCCATCAAAGGTGTGATATTCCATTCTGGCCATGACATTTTTATTAATATCCCAGCGGCCGCCAATAACCCAACTTCGCGAGTAATTAGTGTGGTTGGGTATAATTGGTAGGTTAACGCCTAATTGAGTATTTAGCGCTTGCGCATCTTCTACTGCACCTTTGCCATTACGATCATTTCTATCTAGAGAAAAATCTTCATAGCGAATAAAACTCTGCCACTTTGGGGTGAATTTATAGTCGGCTTGTAAGCTAAAGCCTATAGGTTTTTTCTTGGAATCATTAAATAAAGCACCACCAATATCTTTATAGTGAATATTCTGTAGTGCCAGCTCTGAGGTAACTTGCCATTTTTCCGCATTAAACTGAATTGAAAATACACTGTAATCTATCGTGAGCTGACCTGAGTTAATCCCTATTAGAGAATCGTTACCTGCAGCATTAAAGTCTAATTCTAGAGCAGCATGTGATGCAGCAAAAATCCAGCGGCCACCATCATGTTCATACATAATATTAGCAAAATAAGCGAGCTGGTTATTTTCTAATTTACCATCCCAATTTCTACCCAGATAGACATATTCAACATTATCATCTGTGACGGGATAACCTATACCTGCTTGATAAAGTAAATTGCCAGTAGGGAAATAATGCTCAGCATATAAGTAGATAGCATCAGCAGATAAGCTAAGATCTCGAACCTTATCAAAATAAATTGTTTGAGCGGTAAAGATGCCTTGGCGAGTATGCGCTACATCACGCGTACTATTATAAAGACCAACTTGATTTTTAACCCGACCAATATACGAGCCAAAGCGGCTATTATCAGAAGAGTAGAGGCTGATGTCAGCCAGTGCATAATCAATACGTGGTGAGCCGTTATCCATTTCACCTGCATGACGGGACAATACTTGGCTAGCTATACGGATACGGGGGGACACCCGATAGCTAAAATTTAAACCTAACTCGGTATAATCAGTACTGCCATCTTCACTATCACCATAAAAACTATTATCCGAGGTTAATATAAAGGCTTGTGATGCGAAACCATGTATTTGCAGTTTATCGAGAACACTGTCAGCAAGAACAGGTGTAGCGCTCAGTGAAATTAGCAGTATAAAAGGGATAAGTCGTTCCATTATCGACGTCCTAGTAATTTAACGTTGGGGCTAACACTGTCTGTTTCTGCATAGCCAATAGCGCCAGCAGTTGATGCAACACGTTGTTGCATTTCTTCAATTGATTTAACAGTGATTGGGGTGGTGCCAGTTCCTGAAAAGACTTGCCTGTCCCACAGGCGTCTTAACTGGTAGGGGAACATGCCGAGTGCTGTTTTACAAAACTCGGTATGCAGAGCATTGGTATCATCAAGTACGAATACTTTTATTTCGGTACCATCTTCCCAGTAATGTTTTCGCATGGCGAATATGGCACGCAAGGTGTTACGGGATAATTCTGCGGTGGCATTGCTGGGGTTTATGATTAAGCTGTGGGCGTGTAGATGGAACGTTGTTAATGATAAACAACAGATAAGACTAAATTTGAGTAGTATCTTCAACTAAACTTATCCTTGTTAACGGAGCTACTTAATCCTTAGCTAAAAGGATTCACATTTTTAATGTCTCAATAATCCAAAATTTTATCGAGTAAAAAGTATACCTGTTAAAAGAGCGCTATGACAAGCAGAAAGCGGTTTCTTTTCTGGTTTTTTCAAAAAATAAGTTAAGTGCTTGATAGAAACCAAAGTGAACAGTATTTTTCGATGCTTAAATAGTGTGATAAAAGGCCTATTCCGGAAGGGGAAGGCTGTAAATAAACTGTTATGTTGAACAGATAAAAAATCCTCTGACTATAACTCAAGGCTTTTAATGACTGTAGGCTGAACATTCATGTTCTTAACGTTTAAAAGTTGGGCCCTCATAGGTACAAAAGCAATCCTATATTCCGTATATTTATGTAAGGCAATTTAACGTAACCGAAAAATAGGTCGTGATGTGAGTGTCATATAAATTTAAGATAGGCTGATAGCAAAGATTAAAGTATCATAATGCTTTAATTTACATGTAGTGGAATAACCATGTTGCAATTGAACGGCCGTTCGGCATTTTCTTCATTTCGTTTAGATAAACTATTAAGCTCATTGCAAGCGCAAGTTGCTTCGGTGGTGAGACTGCGCAGTGAATATCGCTATTTTATTGAGGTTGACGCAGGGTTAGAGCTAGCAGAAGCAGATAAAATAACGCTGAAAACACTGTTGGAAGCCGATGTTAAGTCCTCTGAAGTGGGTATTGATGATACGTTTTTCTTAGTCACTCCTCGCCCAGGCACGATTTCTCCATGGTCAAGTAAAGCGACAGATATTGCGCATAATAGTGGCGTGAATAATGTATTACGCATTGAGCGTGCCGTCGCATTTTACATTACAACAGATACGCCTCTTTCTGCGCAAGACCAGCAAGTATTAATACCTTTATTACATGATCGCATGATTGAGGTTGTATTTGACTCTGAAGATGAAGTTGAACGCTTATTTAATCATGGTGGATCACGACCTGTTGTTATCGTGGATATTTTAAATGGTGGCCGAGCGGCATTAGAACACGCTAATACTTCAATGGGCCTAGCACTAGCCGAAGATGAAATTGATTATTTAGTTGATAATTTCACTGGTTTGGGCCGCAACCCTAATGATATTGAATTAATGATGTTTGCTCAGGCAAACTCAGAACATTGTCGTCATAAAATATTTAGCGCTGATTGGATTGTAGATGGCAAAGAAAAGCCACATACCTTATTTAATATGATCCGTAATACGCATAAATTGCATCCAGAAGGTGTGATTACTGCGTATAGCGATAACTCATCAGTTATTGAAGGGGTGGCAAGTCAGCGGTTTAGTATTGATATGGCTAATAATCAATATAGTTACCAAGGTGAAGTTCAACATATCTTAATGAAAGTTGAAACGCATAATCATCCTACTGCTATTTCACCTTTCCCTGGTGCTGCAACCGGTGCCGGTGGAGAAATTCGTGATGAAGGTGCAACAGGCCGAGGCTCTAAACCTAAAGCGGGTTTAACGGGTTTTTCTGTTTCGAACTTAAATATTGCGGGTTTTGAACAACCGTGGGAAACAACTTACGGTAAGCCGGCTCGCATGGCATCAGCCCAAGAAATCATGTTGGATGGCCCATTAGGTGGCGCAGCCTTTAATAATGAATTTGGTCGCCCCAATTTATGTGGTTACTTCCGGACTTATGAAGCATTAGTCCCTTCGGTTAATGGCTTTGAAGTACGCGGCTATCACAAACCGATTATGGTTGCAGGCGGTATGGGTACAATTCGTCCTCAACATGTGAAGAAAAATATTTTTGAACCGGGTGTGCAGTTAATTGTATTAGGTGGGCCAGCGATGTTGATTGGTTTAGGGGGAAGTGCTGCTTCTTCTGTAACCTCAGGTACGAGTGAAGAAGGCCTGGACTTTGCCTCTGTTCAACGTGGTAATCCAGAAATGGAGCGTCGTTGCCAAGAGGTCATTGACCGCTGTGTTGCTTTAGATGATTTAAATCCTATTATTGCCATTCATGATGTCGGTGCCGGCGGTTTATCAAATGCTTTTCCTGAGTTAGTCGATGATAGTGGTCGTGGCGGTAAGTTTGAATTACGCGTGATACCTAATGACGAATCTAGTATGTCACCAATGGAAATCTGGTGTAATGAATCACAAGAACGTTATGTATTAGGTATTGCTCCTGATCGTGTCGCTGATTTTCAGGCTATTTGTGAACGTGAACGCTGTCCATGGGCGATTGTCGGTGAGGCAACAGAAGATCAACATTTATTAGTGGGGGATGCAGATAATGCCAGTAATCCTGTTGATATGCCTTTATCTTTACTGCTAGGTAAACCACCTAAAATGTTGCGTGATGTAAAGCATCAAACGTTTGAAAAACCTGAATTAGACTTAAGTGGCATTACGGTAAAAAATGCACTAGAGCGTGTATTGAAATTACCGGCTGTTGCTAGTAAAAACTTCTTAATTACCATCGGTGATCGCAGTGTGACCGGGTTGGTTGCACGTGACCAAATGGTAGGGCCTTGGCAGGTACCTGTAGCAGATTGTGCGGTAACATTAGCTGATCATCATGGTTTTGCTGGTGAAGCAATGGCAATGGGGGAACGAGCACCTTTAGCATTAATTGATGCTCCAGCATCGGGTCGTATGGCAGTAGGTGAATCTATTACCAATATTGCAGCCGCTACTATTGCTCAATTGAGTGATATAAAACTGTCTGCAAACTGGATGGCTGCCTGTGGTCATGACGGTGAAGATGCATTGTTATACGATACTGTCGAAGCTGTTGGTATGGAGCTTTGCCCGGCATTAGGTATTGCGATTCCGGTGGGTAAAGATTCATTATCAATGAAAACAGTATGGAATGATGACGGCGAAGATAAGTCTGTAACATCACCCTTATCCCTGATTGTAACGGCATTTGCACCCGTAACGGATGCCGCTAAAACATCGACACCTCAGCTTAGAACGGATCATGGTGATACAGATTTAATCTATATTGATTTATCTAAAGGAAAAAATAGACTTGCAGCCTCTGCATTAGCTCAAGTCTATAATCAAGTCGGCCATCATGGACCTGATCTTGATGATCCTGCATCACTTAAAGGCTTCTTTGCTGCTATTCAACAACTAAAACAAGATGACTTATTACTGGCTTATCATGATCGAAGTGATGGTGGTTTAATCGGTACATTATGTGAAATGGCTTTTGCTGGACATTGTGGTGTTGATATTAAGTTAACTGGTTTAGGTGATGCTTTACCTCTATTATTCAATGAAGAGTTGGGTGCTGTTATTCAAGTTCGTCACTGTGATGTTGAAGATGCCTTGTCTGTACTTAGAGAGCAAGATCTTGCTCACCATAGCCACGTGATCGGAAGTTTACGTGATGATCAGCAAATTGTAATTGAGGTTGATGGCGAGCAAGTATTGAATGAATCTCGCATCACATTACACCGTTTCTGGTCTGAAACAAGTTATCAGATGCAAGCATTACGTGATAATCCTGATTGTGCTCAACAAGAGTTCGATGGTTTATTGGATGGGGCTGATAATGGTCTTTACGCTGAATTAAGCTATGACCAAGATGAACATGTTGCTGCAGAATACATTGTTAGTGGCATTCGACCTAAAGTGGCTATTTTGCGAGAACAGGGTGTTAACGGTCAGTTAGAAATGGCGGCCTCATTTGATCATGCAGGTTTCACTGCGGTTGATGTTCATATGAGTGACGTGTTGGAAGGGCGAGTTAATTTAGCTGACTTTATTGGTCTGGTCGCGTGTGGTGGTTTTTCATATGGTGATGTTTTAGGTGCCGGCCGTGGTTGGGCCAGTACTATTTTGCATCACAGCCAAACCCGTCAACAGTTTAGTGACTTTTTTAATCGTGAAAATACCTTTACTTTAGGTGTGTGTAATGGTTGTCAGATGTTATCTCAACTTAAAGAACTGATTCCTGGTAGTGAGCATTGGCCACGTTTTGAACGTAATGTTTCTGAGCAGTTTGAAGCTCGTTTCTCATTAGTTAAAATTGTTGATTCTCCTTCTATCTTATTACAAGATATGGCAGGTTCTATTATGCCTATTGCTGTTGCACATGGTGAAGGCCGAGCAGATTTTACTATGACAGGTTCTGCAAGAGCGGCATTAGTCGCTATGCGTTATGTTGATAATAAAGGTGAGATAACTGAAAACTATCCTCAAAACCCGAATGGTTCAAAAGGTGGGGTAACAGCACTTACCACTACAGATGGTCGAGTGACGATTATGATGCCACATCCAGAGCGAGTAACACGTACGGTTCAACATTCTTGGCACCCAGATGATTGGGGTAAAGATGGTCCATGGTTAAGACTATTTCACAATGCACGGAAGTGGGTTGCTTAACTACTGCTCTTAATCATAGTGTCTGACGGAGCATAATTTCTATATTATGCTCCGTCAAATATGACTGCTCAATATCAGCTTAAGGCTTGTCTGTTTTAAGCATTTCATTTATTTTTAATAAATGCAGGTAAACTTATTCTCTTCATTATTTTAGCTTATAACTAAAAATTACGTGAAGAGGATCACTCAATAATTAAACCTACAATAACTTTACTTTAACTTTTTTTCAGTCACTGATAGAATCAACAAAAAATATTTTCTATTTTATTCAGTGATATAACGGACGGAGTAGGTTTTTATGGTTGTAATAAATGCATTTTTTGTATTGAGTAAGAGTAGTAAAAGTACAGAACTTCTTGCTATTAATACTTTGCTTTCTATGGTGAAACGAACGATACCTTTTCGATTCGATTCCTCACAATGTAGTCGTTAAGTATTGCCTATTATGATATTAAGCAAAGTAAGAATCGCCGCGCCACTATTATTTCCATTACTCTTTTTAATTATTGTTTCGTCTTCTATGTGGGCAGCACTGTCCTATATCAAAGCAGACTCTAAACACAGTATTCATAAATCATTAGATACGGTATTAAAAGTCACCCAAGAATCACTGGCTACGTGGTCTGAAAATCAATTAGAAAATGTATCTCATCTCAGTAATAATCAAGAAGTTATTGTATTAACACAAAGTCTATTAAATAAAGAAAATGACATTGCATTAGAGAAAATAAAGCAATTGATGCTTGGAAAATCAGAACAATATAATTATGTTGATTTTTTTATTATTTCACCCGATAGACTTAATATTGCATCAATGAATGAGGCGAATACAGGTAAAGAAAGCATCATTAATTTGTATAGTAAACCCTTTTTAGACCGGGCTTTTTCTGGTGAGAAGCTATTTATCCCAACAATTGGCTCAGATGCGCCTTTGATACTCACTTACGAACAGTCGCAGATGGCGAATGTTTTTCTCCATAAAAAATTCACTTTATTCACTGCATCTCCTATTTTTGATGTAAATGGTAAGGTGATAGCGGTGCTTACTTTGTATTTAGAACCCACCGATAGTTTTAGTCGATTGATGGCGGTGGGCCGGATTGGAGACTCAGGAGAAACGTATGCCTTTGATAAAGATGCGGCATTAATTACCAAAAGCCGCTTTATTGAACAGTTAAAATCATTTAGTCATGTTAATGGCGGTGCTAATGCTGAAGTGATCATTCATATAACTGACCCTGGAGGCAATATGCTTGAAGGTTATATACCTTCAACAAAAATGAAAGATAGACCCTATACACTTATGGCTGAAAGGGTATTGTCAGGAAATAGTCTGCCTTATATCGAGTCCTATCGAGATTATCGCGGTGTTCCTGTCTTTGGAGCCTGGTGGTGGGATAACCGCTTAGGGATAGGCTTTACCACTGAAATTGATGCAGAAGAAGCATTGCAGCCCTATCAGCTAACCAAAATGGTCTTTCTAACTATCTTTATTCTAATTTCATTTTTAACACTGGGTTTAATATTTGTACCACTTTACTTTCAAGAAAAAGAAAAAAAGGCATTAAAAAATCATACTGTTGATCTTGAAAAAGCAGTACTCGAATGTACAACAGAATTAGGTAAGGCAAATGAACATTTAAAAGCGCTGAGCGAAACAGACTCTTTAACTCAAATAGCAAACCGCCGTTTATATGAACATACTTTAGAAAGGGAAATATCTTTAGCCAAAAGGGCAATGTACCTGACGGATCCCCACGAAACTGTTGGCACTTAATCATAAAAATGTGACTGACTAAGTTGGGTTAATTTCAGCAATGCCGCTTGCCATTGCTGCTGCGTTATTAACAGCCATTTATCCTTCACAGCTCTAAGCCCAAGGTACTGATACGATAACACGGGCCTATTTTTAACCGTATTAGCTTGGTAACGACGGTGTTTACCCATTATCTCCACACATAGGCCCACAAGATATAACGCTAGCTGAGCCAACATTGCAATCAACAATAACACGCTTAATTGCAGGCGTTGTCTAGTTTGGCTGAGTCCAAACCCTAAGCCTGTTTTTAAATCTCGAAAACTCTCTTCTATTTGCATCCGGGAGTGGTATATTTTCACTATTTTTTTAGAAAAACAAGCACGCTTATTAGTGAGTGATGTAGCCAGTAACCATGGCTCTGCTTCACGAACAGCATGTTTGCGTGACAAGGCACTGAGCCTCACGTTACCTCCCGTCGCAACCAGGTGTTTCCGTCCAAGCCCTGTTTGTTTATAAACGACCATCTGACAAGTAATGGGTTTGTTTCGACATAATTGATAGGTGCCTAAGTCTTTAGGTTTCCCTGTGCCTTGAGCATAAAGTGTTTTAATCGGGTACCAATCAGCTTCATTTTCTTGTTTACAAAGTGTTCTATTTCTAACGCGTCCAACATAATCAAAACCCAACGATTGAATCATCTTAAACCAGGGGCCACGAAAACCTGCATCAGTGACAATAATAGGTCGACAATGGTCAGGCACGAGTGCTTTTAACTGAGACATAAAGTGTTTATGTATCGCTGGTTTTTCTTTTTCATCATTGTTATATACCTGCTCTAATAGCGTTAGACTACGGCCTTTTACTGCTAAAGATGCACGTAATAAGAAATGCTGCTTTCGTGTATCAAGATTGGACCAATCTACTAAAATAATAGGCCTGCGTTGCAGGCCTATTAATCGTTTCGCCTGACTCAKATAAATAGTGGCTATTTCTTGATGAAGGTGGTGATTACTACATAAACGCATACTTCGTTTTATTTGATGTTTTTCGCTGGTGTCACTTTGAATATGACGGCCTAAACTGGTAACGGAAAGAAAAGCACCTGAAATTAGACTTGTTACACTGGCTTGTAGGCTTTTTCTTCGTATCTTGTGCATTGAAGGCGTGACATCGGTGATTAACTGTTTCACAATATGGTTTACTCTCATGGCATTTCCTGATTAGTGATGTGTGGTAATTGATCTGATCACTAAATGTCGTGAGAGTTCCTTTAAATAAAGACTAATCATCTCTTTTTAATATCTATTTCGTGGGGATTCGTCAGGGACGCAACCCTTTTAAATATTACCAACTAATTAAAACCAGCCTATATCCAAATAATTATCCCATCATTTAGATATAGCTCATTGTTCTAAAACAGCCGCTCGATATAAGTCCACATTACATACAAAACGTATTTCATCATTTATTTGCAAGCCGAAGAGATATGTTATATCATTTCATTTTAATAATTACCACTTCTTGCCATCATGTTAAAAGTAACTCATTTAAATAAATACTTCGGCACACACCATGCTGTAAACGATCTGAACTTCTCGATTAACAAAGGAGAAATATTATGCCTTTTAGGATCGAATGGAGCAGGTAAAACAACGACTTTAAATATGTTGCTAGGTTTTATGCCATCAAGCTCAGGTACTGCACTGCTAGATGGTTTGGATATGTACACACAAAGAGATTTGTGCCGAAAAGAGATGATGTATATTCCTGAGAATGTTCACCTTTACCCTGGCTTTACGGCTGTAGAAAATATTACTTATTTAGCTGAGTTATCGGGTCTTGCTATTGAAGCGGAGGCGATTAAAAACAGTTTAATCAAAATAGGTATTACTGAGCCACATATTCATAGACCCGTAGGTGGTTTTTCTAAAGGTATGAGACAAAAAGTGGTCATTGCCTTCTCTTTATTAAAACACGCTAAATTAGTATTAATGGATGAACCGACTTCAGGCTTAGATCCTGTTGCAACTCAGGAATTTATTGAGGTTGTCAGCAACATTAAACAGCGTGGTACAGCGGTATTAATCGTCACCCATGACCTTTTATGCGCTCATCAGTTAGCCGATCATATCGGCATTATGAAAGATGGCCAACTCAATGAATTAATTGATAATAAAACACTCACGCTGCAAGAGCTAACCACACATTACTTTAACCAATTTCCAGCTTAAATTTAGGACTTTACTCGTGAAAAAAACACTCACAGCAAGCTTAATTGCTTCCGCCCTGTTCTCCACTTTTGTCTTTGCCGATGAAGATACCACCATGTCACCGATGATTGTGGTTGGCTCAGCTCCTGAATACAGTGAAATTAACCTAGCGGGTTCGGTTGACAGTATTTCTCGTGATGAATTATCTGTCAGCCATATCAACAACACTATGGAGCTATTTAGCAAAGTGCCTGGTGTTTACTTTGCTCGCTATAACCAAGGTATTATCAATACAGATATTGGTGTTCGTGGCTTTGCAGCAGAAGGTTCATCGCCCCATGCTAAATTACTCATTGATGGTATCCCTTCTAACTTGAGTAATGGTTACAGTGAGCTTGATCAATTATTCCCTGGTGATATTCAAAATATCCAAGTTTATAAGGGAAATAGTGACCCACGCTACGGTACATTTAACGTTGCAGGTAACTATAATATTACAACCCGCAATGACTTAGGGCGTGAAATTGAAGTCACTGTAGGAAGTTTTAACGCTAAAGAAGTGCAAGCTTATGCGGGTGAAAAAACAGGCAATCTAGATCACAGTTATTTCTTTGGCTACCGTAACTCTGAAGGTTATAGAGATAATTTTGAGTTAGATAAATTAAGTGCATCTGGCCGCTGGTTCTATAACTTTAATGATTCTACTTCATTAGGTTTCATTGCCCGTGTTGCAGACTACGATGCTGATGCGCCCGGCTATTTAACGCGTGAAGAAGCAAGAAGTAACCCTACTAGCTCTGCTGACTATGCTAGCGAAGATGGTGGCGATAAACAAACTCAATCCTATAGTGTTCATTTTGATCATGCTTTCAATAACGATGTCGATTGGTCTGTAAAAGCGTATTTCAATCACTACGAACGAAATCGTTGGGTACGCTTCACAGAAGGTGGCTCTCTGCAAAATAGATTTGATGACCAAGATCACTACGGTATGACATCAACCTTAAACTGGAAAGTAGCCCAAGACTGGACGCTTGACTGGGGTGTAAATGTAGAGCAACAAGATGTTGTTGAGCAGCGTTTTAGTACTGTTGCTAATCAACGTCAACGTGATGCGCTCACTAGAAATAATAATTTTGACATGTTGAACTACGGTACTTACTTACAAGTATCAAATACGCCAACAGACTGGTTTGAATGGAATGCAGCTGTGCGTGCCGATCGTTTTAGTGGTGATGGTACGTTTGGTATAACGCCAACTGAAAAAGAGTTATATGACTATGGCACGGTATTCCAGCCAAAACTAAATATGTTCTTTTATCCAACGGATACAGTCACTGTATTTGCTAACTATGGCCGCAGTTTTCAACATCCTATCATGAGCGCAGCTTATACTGATGGTGATACTTCAGCACGTGATGTGTCTCTTAATGATGGTTGGGAATTCGGTACTAAATGGTCACCCTTTGATGCATTAGAACTACGAGCATCTTACTGGGAACAAAAAGCGAGCGATGAGTTTATCTTGGTTGATGGCACCTCACAAAATGTGGGTGAAACACAAAGAAAAGGGGCGGATTTCGGCTTTAACTGGAGTGTTAGTCAAGACTTAAATATTTGGGGTAACTTCACTACTGTCGACTCTGAAGTGCTTGATCAAGGTGTTAACAAAGGTAATGAATTACAGAGTATTCCTAACTATACCTCATCAATTGGTATGAGCTACTTATTCACACCGGCATTAACATGGCGTGTGCATATGGATTCGCAAGCCGCTTCTTATGTAAACGAAGCCAATGCAGGTGGTAAATACGGTGAGTTTACTATCGTGAACACGAGCATAGATTATGAAACAAGCTGGGGCTCAATTAATGCTCAGGTCAATAACTTATTCGATGAATATTATGAGTATGTATATGACTTTAGTAATGATGCTTCAAACTTAATCTTCTCGCCTGGTGATGGTGTTAATGCATCTGTATCAGTCTCTTACAAGTTTAAGTAGGTTTTTGACTCATGATCGTATCAATAGCTCGCCATGAGCTAGTAGAGCAATGGCGGCATAAGACTATTAAAGTCTTATTGCCGCTCATGCTAATCTTGACAGGCCTTGTTGCTGCCAGCCATTGGCAGCAACAGCAAGATTTCATCGCTATTCAACACGAGTGGCAAAATACTAATGATGAAGCATGGCAAGCGCAACCCGATCGTCATCCACATCGTGCCTCACATTATGGTGCCATGGTCTTTCGACAAGTATCTGCATTGAGKTTTCTCGATGCAGGTGTGAGTCCCTATGTGGGCAATGTCTTATTTTTAGAAGCTCACAGACAAAATAGCAGCCAATTTAAACAATATCCTATTAGCCATAGTTATATGCAATTAGGTTATTTATCAGGCTCCTCATTAATTTTAATTGTATGGCCCTTAGTATTAATCGCGCTTGCCTATAAGAGCATTAGTGGCGAGCGCCAACAAGGCACATTAAGACAAATAATCGCTTTAGGTGTCAGTTTTCGGCAACTTATGTTTGCTAAAGTGCTTGCCTACGCCTTTATTTCTTCTGTTTTCCTCGTCATGGTATTTTCCGTCGCCATCCTATTTCTGCTACAAACAGAATCAGGACTCGATGTATTTACCCGACTTGGTTTGTTATTTATTATGTACTGGCTCTATTGTTTGATTTGGGCGGGTGTCATTGTATTAATATCGCTATTTTCTGCTGGCAATAATCAAAGCTTATCAACGGCTTTATTATTTTGGCTGTTAATGGTTATCGTCTTGCCTAAGCTTGCCTATGGTATGGCAGACTGGTTATACCCAACCCCTGATCAGGCCGTATTTAATATTCAACTCTCAAAAGCGATTGCAAAAGTAGGCGATTCACATAACCCCGATGACCCCTATTTCAAAAGCTTCCGTGAACAAACGCTAAAACACTATAATGTTAGCCGTGTTGAAGACCTCCCTATTAGCTGGAAAGGTTTATTAATGCAAGAAGGTGAACGTGTGACCAGCGAAGTATTTGAACAACAATATGCCCTTGTTCTTGCACAATTAGCTAAGCAAAATGCATGGGTAGAACGTTGGTCCGTTTTATCGCCTTATCTCATCACTAGCAAGCTATCAGCTCAATTAAGTGGTACAAGCTATCAACAAGTACAACACTACGAACACGCGGCAGAAGCCTACCGTTATCAACTCATTCAATCGTTAAATAATTTGCACATCCATGAAGTAAAAGTAAAAAATAAAAAAGAGCAACGCATTAGCAAAGACCATTGGTCAAGTCTTGCGAGCTTCGACTACCAAGAACCCCACTTATTACAAGAACTAGACTCATTGTTACTATCCGCCAGCTTATTTATATTATGGTGTCTTAGTATCTTATTTAGTCTGTTTTTAATAAGACCTAAGGCGGCGTTATTGTGATTCTATCCCATTTAGAATTTAAATTATTTTGGTCAAATAAACTCAACTTTTTCTTATTAGTGGGCTATTTTTTTGCAGGCGTGCTCGCCATTATTTTAGGTAACCTTGCCCAAGAAAATGAGTTAGACAATTACGCTATTGCCGATCAGCATTATCAGGAAGACCTATCTCACTATCATCAGACACTTGAACAAGAAAAGTTAGATCTTGGCTATATGGGCTATTACTTATTACACCCTGTTAGGCTCACCCCTAATGCTTGGTCAACCTTATTCCGTGGTGAACGAGATGAAACAAGTAACCACACGCGAATTAGGCTGTTAGGCTTACAAAGCCAAATTAATGCCGCGGCGCCTGGCAATATAGCATCTCAACAATATGGTAAGTTTGATCTGGCTTTTTTATGGCTTTATTTAATGCCATTAGTCATTGCTGCTATGAGCATTAATACCTTAGCAGACGAAAAGAGCAGCGGACGCTGGCCAATGCTGATGAGCCAAGTTAGCAGTGGCACTCGCTTAATTTTGAAAAAAATAGCTATTCCGGCGTTAATGGTCGCATTAGCTAACTTAGCTTTGCTAATAATAGCGACTCAATTAACGCCTGTTGTTTTTGACTTAAACTGGAGTTATCTCCTACTGCAAGTGTTGCTCTACCAATTCTGTTGGTTATCAGTATGTGCTTGGATTATTTTTCTAAATAAAGAAGCCAACTTTAATTATTTAGTCTTTCTGGCTATCTGGTTAGTTTTTTCTTTTTTATTGCCTGGTCTCGCCTACTTATATCAAATTCAACAACAACACTCTGGTGGAGATGCGGCCATGGTCTTTGAACAACGTCAATATATGAATGATAGTTGGGATAAGGATAAACATGCTGACTTTGATACTTATTTAGCAAAGTACCCCCAATGGGCTCCGACCGAACCTTTAGGTGATGCATTTGATTGGCGCTGGTATTACAGCCAACAACATATGAGTGATATCGTAGTTGAAGATCAAGTAACTCAGCGTGAACAAAACCAACTAGCCAGTTATCAACAAGGGCAAATATTTGCGTGGTTTTCACCCGTTTTAACATTGCAATATAGTGTTAACCGTATGGCGGATAGCGATATGCTATCTAATATTAGATTCAATCAACAAATTAGACTCTATCACCAGTCWCTCAGAGATTATTTCTGGCAATTTTATTTTTCTGGTGACGRATTTGTTGCTACTGATATTGATGCCATTCCACATTTTCAATATCAAACTGACTCACGTTCTAATAACGCTGTAACCCTGTTCAAGCTATTACTCATTAGCACTTTTTTTATAGTGATCACCTTGTTACAACTACGTCGCGTTGAAAAATAATCTAGGGCCTGACAGATAACAATATTAATAAAATCCCGAAAAGGCTTTTAAACCCCTGTTCATTTTTCCATCATCAATGGTTTAAAGCCTGGAATTATTGCCATAGCGTTTAATCAAGATGCTAGAACACAAAAATATTTCTCGTCAATTGTCGACACACTCACGTTAAATCATAATGGTATTTGCTGTGAGTGCGTATCACTAACTGGAAGCGTATGAGAAATACTTAACACTTGAATTAAATAAGGATGAATTCACCAAGGTAATTTAAGTAAACAAATCCCCCATAACAATATATGATGGTTGTCAACAATTATAAAACAGTTATGCATGGAGCTTTATTTAAGTGAACAATCCTTTATCAGAAGATAAAAAAATGTCTGTAGTGTATCGAATCGAATCGGGCTGCCTTGGGCCTAAAGGTGATACTCACGTGGTTGATTTTTGCAAATTTGCTCAATCAGAATTTAAATCACTAGACTCAGATTTCATTGCTTGGAATATTGAGCCCCGGGATGACAAGACATTACCCGAAATGCAATACACGCTGAAAGGCAAGAAAATAACCCAGTCTCAAGCTAAAAAATATTTATCCCTCTTCGATAAATCGATAGAAAAATTCGAAGATAAGTTGGATGATAAGCTAGAAGTATTAATTGAGAAATATATGGCTGACCGTGACTAAAACAGATAATTGTAGTTAGCCACTTTTATGCCTACACAACACCCATTCGTTAATCATCAACTGAGATAGTTCAGTACAATTTAAGAGATTTAAGTATGGATGAAAATGTTTACAAGAACCCTGAAGCTTCACTAGAAAATAATCGAGCATTTTGCAGAGAGTGTGGCCATCAAATTTTAATTACCACGGTTACCTGCTCTAAATGTAGAGCCACTCAAGTAACGGGTGGTAAAGAAAAAGTAATCGCCGCTCTATTAGCTATCTTCTTGGGTAACTTTGGTATTCACCGCTTTTATTTAGGTCAATGGTGGGGCGTGTTCTACCTGTTATTTTTTTGGACTCTTATTCCAGGCATCATTTCTTTAATTGAGGGTTTCGTGTTCTTATGCACCTCTCAGGAGACTTGGACAAGAAAGTATAGTCGAACAAAAGGTTCTTCTGCTCTGGTGTTAGTACTCGTTCTATTCTTCGCTGTCGTACCTGTACTCGGTATTCTTGCAGCCATTGCAGTACCTGCTTATCAACAATATAAAGAGAATGCCGAACAGCACCAAATAGAAGCAAAAAAGAAAAACATGGAGTCTGAACCTCAGTTGCAAGATTTTCAACCATAACGTTTTTATAGACTGAAAGTTTAAATAAGTGGACATAATTGAGGCAATTGTAACTACCATTGCCACTATTATTAAAGCGATAGTCGGACTATTTGTGACTGGTGCCCAGATGTTTACCCTTTGGGATGCCGTTAGTGTACTGTTCATGCTGTTCATCGAACTTAATAATGTGGCTAGTGTTATTCCTCGTAGATTTACTGGTATCTCTTTTCACATGGCGTAAGCCCAGGAAAGTAGCTAAGCCTGTTGTATGGCGACCGAAGAAACGTTCCCAAAAACCAGATTGAATTAATCTATGACAGCCCTTATGATGTAACCACCTATCCAGTAGCTGTTTTGGATAGGTATTCTATAAATGGAAGCTGGTTTAGCTAAAACACCTTAAGTTTTAGCAAGGCTAATTATTTTTTAATGAAAGGAGTTCAACGATGGGCATAATTATGTTTTTAGCAATCGGTGCAGCAGCGGGTTGGTTAGCTGGCACCTTAATGAAAGGTGGTGGTTTTGGTTTAATCGGTAATATCGTCGTCGGTGTAGTGGGTGCGATATTAGGTGGTTACATCTTTGGTTTACTCGGCCTCACGGTAGGCGGATTAATCGGTTCATTAGTCACGGCAACTGCTGGTGCAGCCTTATTGCTATTTATTGTCAGCATTATCAAAAAATAATCAACTGACAAAAATGCCGTGACCTATCAAGATACACATTGAGTGATAACGGATATAAAAACTTAAATGCCGGAAAGTATATTTATGCTTTTCGGCTTTTTTTATCAACTCTAGGCTTATTATGTATAAATTTCTTATCTTATTTTTAATCTCTACATTTAGCTACTCAGCTATTGCAGCTTGCGATAAAGCAGTGCTTCAGCCATCCGAGGCATTTACTCAAGCAGATATCGTTTTCCATGGAAAAGTAGCAAACCTACAATACCTTGATGACCCAGAACAATTAGTACCCGAGCCAAGAATAATGGTGACATTCGAGGTCTATGAACAGTGGAAAGGTCAGTTATCAAAAGAACAAACTATTATCCATACGACTCATAACAAATCATCTTGTAATGGTTATGCATTTAAAGCGGGTGAAGAGTATTTGGTCTATTCTCGCTATAACAACAAAGCTGAAAGTTTCTTAGCCAAGTTATTTACCTCAGACAAGCCAGCCACGTTAGGGATAAAGGTTTACGCTGGCACAAAACTGTATTCTGATGCAGATAATGACCTTAAATTTCTATTATCTACTCGTAAGTAAGCCAAGTTATTAAATAATACACAAGCAACTAACTAAAACTGTCACAAAACCATCATTATTATGTAATCTAAAAGACATATTTCCATATTATTATCAGCGGATAGAGATAATTTAAGGGTATATATGATGAACAAAACAATATTGGTAGTTATTGATGGCCTTGCTTATGACACTGCCGAGCAATGCATGGGCTTCTTACATGGCCTGAAAGAGCAAGGCACAGCAACATTTTATAAAATGCAGTGCGAGTTACCCTCAAAATCTCGGCCTTTGTATGAAACTATTCTCACCGGTGTAGTGCCTGTTGTAAGCGGTATTGTTCATAACAATGTAGTCCGAAACTCTAATCAACAAAGTGTATTTAGCTTAGCTCGAAAAGCCAAATTAAGCACTGCGGCTGCAGCATTTCATTGGTTTAGTGAGTTGTATAATTCTAGCCCATACGATGCGGTAAGAGATCGACACACTGATGACTTAGATAAATTGATCCAACACGGCTGCTTTTATCATGGTGATAGTTATTCTGATAATTATGTTTATCTTGACGCTGAATGTCTACGAAAGAAGCATAACCCGGATTTTTTATTAATACATCCAATGGATGTTGATAATGCGGGGCATAGTTCGGGAGCAGACAGTTCTCATTATCGTAATACTGTACGTAATTCAGATGGTGAATTATCTAAATACCTTCCTGCATGGATAGAAGCGGGATACCAAGTTATTATTACTGCCGATCATGGTATGAATAATGATAAAAGTCACGGTGGAACACTACCTGAAGAACGTAATATCCCTATGTTTTTGATTGGTGATCGCTTCTCACATCAGCAAGATTGTCAGCCACAACAGCTTGAAATATGTGGTGTGATTTGTGAATTACTGGGTATAGATAATCATGGTAAAGCAGTAACAAATAATTTATTACTTGAACCTTCTACAAAAGATATTACTTACCTACAAGCCATGGCTTAGTCTTAAAAAATTTAATTTCCTTCAGCACTAAAATACTATCAATAAGATAGCCCAAAAATATAATAATTTACAGCCGATAGCTTTATTTTTAAGTTGGGTTAATTTTCAATACTATCATTTTTTATTCCTCAAATATTACAACCATTAAGGAATGGATATCCAATGAATATAGAAATCATCACAACTCCCAATAAAACACTAAAAGAAACAGGATTCGGATCGTATATTGCCTGCAATAGCGTATTGGATGCCATAAGAGCTATGGGCCATACCGTAAATTTAAATATTTGTGAACAAAAGGCTGACTTAAATAAAATCATCAATCTAAAACCAGATCTAGTTGTTCTGGCAGTAAAATATATTCTACCGGCTGATACCAATGAAGAGATCATTTGGCTATCGGACTATTTCACCTTGAATGGTATTAATTTCACTGGTTCACTCAAAAATACTCTAGAGTTTGATTCAAATAAAGTTAGGGCAAAAATACACTTGTATAATAAAGGCATTGCCACAGCTAAGTATTTCACCGCAGTTCCAGAACAGTATTTATCTGAACGTGATTTACCTCTCTCATTCCCTCTTTTTTTGAAACCCATGGATGCTGCAAATGGAAAAGGTATTGATGATAGATCCTATGTAACTCATTTTTCAGAATTTGAAGATAAGATTTTATCCTTATATAAATCATTTGGTATCCCCACATTAGTAGAGGAATATCTTGGAGGACGAGAATTTACTGTCTCAGTCATAAAACAATCAAATGGGGAATTACTTGTTTCAGCCATTGAGATCATCCCACCCAAAGCAAAAAATGGAATTAGAATTTTAGGGGAAGAAGTARANNAMGAARANATTCWKAATTACTAAAAAAAATTGACGATACTGATGAAATTAAAAACAAAGTGATACAACTTGCCGTTGATTCATTCACTCACCTTGGAGCAAGAGATTTTGGCAGAATAGACATTAAGGAAAATAAAAATGGTCAGTGTTTTTTTATTGAAGCCAATTTTGTTCCTGGTCTAACATCAGGTTCAAGTTATTTCCCTCAATCATGTGAAATAGAACATGGGTTATCGTATGAGAGTGTCGTGCAATTAATGCTGGAAAGTGGACTTGAACGAGCCCATTTAGCAACATCCATCAGCAATCAACTAAAAGCCTAATCATTCACTTTTAGTCTGGCTAAAATAGCTATAAGATAAAAATTAAAGGCTTAACCTTACTCATGTTTTGGCTGAAAATTGATTTTAATGTAGGGTTTAACTACTCTAATATATAATTCACTGAGCTATCTCAGATAACACATAAAATGTATTATCAATGACAGCATAAATACAGGAAAAGGAGAGTGATAATTAGACTTTTACTACTACCAGGTATGGATGGAACGGGAGAATTATTTCAGCCTTTGCTGGCGTTATTGCCTGATAATATCGATGCTCAGGTCATTAGTCTTAACTCCTTGCCATCTCAGCAACCGGAAACATTAAGTAGCCAAGTCGCTAAGTTTGTAGGTGATGATGAGGTTATTATTTTAGCGGAGTCTTATTCGGGTTTTATTGCTTACAATTTATGTTTAAATCCTGACTTAAATATTAAACATGTCTTTTTTGCTGCCAGTTTTTTATCATCACCTTCAAGGCTAATTGTTTTACGTCACCTTGTTCCACTGAGTATTATTCGTTCTAGCTTAATTCCTAAGCGTTTATTAAACATAATTTTATTTGGTTTTAATGCTCATTCAGGACTCGTTGAGTTGTTTTTAACCTCACTGCAGTCAGTGAGTAACTCAAGCTTAAAGCATCGGCTTAATTATATTTCTAATATGGTAGAGCCTACTCAACAGATAGCTGTGCCCTGCACTTACATTCAGGCAAGTAATGATTACCTTGTCAGTAATCGGTCAGTGAATGCATTTAAGGCTTTATGTACAACGCTCAACATCATAGAAACTGATGGAGGCCACTTTATCGTACAAAGTAATCCTCAGTTATTTGTAAAGCTAATCAATGACCTTATAAACCAATAACAAACTCGGTCTATGTTAGCTTTACCATTTCTGTTCGACCTTTTCTGAAAAGGGTGAGTTTATCTTCATTYGCYAGCCAACCTATGCCYCGTTGAACSAGYTTAGTTTCTAGGCCTATYTCTTTRGTGAGYTTRCTRATRCTGMTTTCRCCGTGACTATCTAGGTAACGCCARATAAYRCCTGCTGCTGTACCRATTGAATTGTCCATATGTCATCTCCTCAGAGTCGATTTCAATAGCTATTCWTTYAGTTTAGTCTTAAATTATTTAACTTTCATTACCTTTATGATSGCTTCGCAYGCTTSTARRAYAKMKTCTCGTGGMGCAGCTATGTTCATTCTCATGAAACCGCTTGCYGATTGACCAAAACTCACACCTGGGTTCATGCCTACTTTGGCCTTTTTAACAAARAAATCAGCTAGTTCATCRTCATTCATGCCCATTTCTCGGCAATCTAACCACAATAAATACGTGCCTTGTGAGTCAATCACTTTAATCGGCGTTGAGTGTTGATCAAACAGCTTAATTACTTCATCACGTGTTTCATCTAGGTAGCTCATTAATTCATCCAGCCATTGCGCTCCATGCTGATAAGCCGCTTCAAATGCTGTGATGCTAAATGGATTGAAGGCGCTAATATGTAGGCGTTCAAACACTTGCCTAATCGCTTGCCAATGTTGGCGGTTATCAACCACCAGTGCTGACATAGCTAAGCCGGGAACATTAAAGGTTTTGCTCGGTGCGACTAGGGTAATGATGCTAACATCATCGGCTAATGTGGCGAGTGGTTTATGTTGTTGATTGGGATAAATTAGATCGGCGTGAATTTCATCTGATATCACGATGAGCTGGTATTTTCGGGCAATGGTTAATACCGCTTCAAGTTCTTGTTCAGACCAAACCCGACCTACAGGGTTATGTGGTGAGCACAGTAATAATAGTTTGGCACCATCACGGGCACATTGCTCAAGATGAGCTAAATCCATCGTATATTTACCCTGTTCTAGTATCAGGGTATTTTCAACAATCYTTCTGCCTGTTTCAGTAATCGATGAGAAAAAAGGCGGGTAAACCGGTGGTTGAATAATGATGCTATCGCCAGACTCCGTTAATGCTTCAATCACTGCATGCATTGAAGGCACTACACCGGGACAGATTAAAATAGATTTTTTATCTATCGACCATTGGTGGCGAGATTCAAACCAATTTTGCATGGCAGTAAACATTGAATCAGGATAAACACTGTAACCATAGATGGGATGTTGTGCTCGGGCAACGAGTGCATCCGTCACTGCTTGTGGCGCGGCTAAGTCCATATCCGCTACCCATAATGGTCGCACATCATCAGTACCAAACACGGCTTTACGCACATCATATTTAACGCTCGATGTACCTGTTCGCTCTATCTTTCGGTCAAAGTCTATCGCCATTATTTTTTGACCCATAAGGTGACATCTGACAGGGTATGTTGAAACTTACGACTCGTTTCACGAATAACAAAAGGCACTTGCTGCGGTGCAGTCATTAAGTCGAAATGTGTTTCCAGGATTGCTTTCAAGCCATCTAAAGTAGTGACGTTTTCACCATTTTTCTTAATACCGCCTATCCATAGTTCAGGCTTAGTATGTTCTTCTAACCAAGTATAAGGAGAGGCGATTAATAATACCCCACCTGAGTTAATACGCTGGTGAACGGTTGATAAGAACAATGAAGGATCATATAAAYGGTCAATTAAATTAGCGGCTAGAATTAAATCATAGCCCGTAAAGTGATCTTTCAAATTACAGGCATCACCTTGTAGGAATTCAATTTCACCTAATCCAGAGGCAAGTCCTAAGTCTTCTAAGCGACGTTCTCGGTATAGCTTTAGCTCGCCTTCATCGGCAATGCTGTAACGTATCACACCTTGTTCAGCTAACTGCGCGCCCATATTAATTAAGCGGGCAGAGAAGTCGATGCCGGTCACATGGTCAAACTTCTTCGCTAGCTCAAAGGTAGCCCGCCCTACTGCACAGCCTAAATCGAGTGCTTTTTTAGTAGGTTTGTCACCTAAAGCATTAATCGCTATTTTAGCTAATGTCTGAGGGAAGTTGGCAACATCATAATAACTATCACCGTAATGAAACTCGGCATACTCTGATAACATTTTGTCATTTTCATAATTTGACACAGGCGGTTCCTCAAGTTCATCAGCCACCACATAGCGAAAGCCTGCATGCTGGAAAAAGTGTTTACGAAAAGCATAACGTGCACTGTGTCGGCTTTCATTGCCACACGACGCCCACGATCCGCCTTTAAATAAGTGATGCTGACCATCAAAGGTCGGCATAGTGAAGTCATCATATAAAGGATGTACTTGAAAACCATCAAAGGGATAAATAGCCGTCTCAGTCCACTGCCAAACATTGCCGGTGGCATCGTAGAGTTCACCATGTTTAAACTGATTGACCGGGCAGGCTGAGGCGAAGTGATCTAGATGAATATTCGACTGCGCTTGTTGGCCTTGTTCTAACTCTGTTGCGGTGCTGAAATCAAGCAAGGCATGCCATTCATTTTCACTTGGTAAGCGTACTGATGCGCCGGTTTTCAATGCTTTCCAATTACAAAAAGCTTTTGCTTCATGATAATTAACTTCGGCAGGCCAATCCCAAGGCATGGCGATTACTTCGGTCATTAATCGACATTGCCAACCTTGCCCTGATTGAATCCAAAAACTAGGCTGGGTGGCTTTAGAAAAGTCTAACCAAGCCAAGCCTTCTTCTGACCAATAGGCGTTATTTTGATAACCTTCATCATCAACAAAAGCTAAAAATTCCTGATTACTGACTAAGAACTGACTGGCTTGAAATGAGGCGACGTGTGCTGAATGTGAGCCATATTCATTATCCCAGCCATATTTACCATYATGAGTCTGCTTGCCTAACTCAATATTGGCAGGCGGAATAGTGACCAGTGAATTTATCGGGGCTTGACTAGTATTGATACAAGCGGGCCAATCATCATGCCTTTGTAACCAGTCTAGGTTTTGCTGACGAATCAATACCGATGAGGTTTCAATATGGATTTGTTCATGCTCAATGCCCATTATGATAGGCCACCATTGATTGCTCCAATTAATTGGTAAGCTCAATGGCGTCTGTTTTATCAAATCGTTAATAGCGGTTCTGACTTTGTGTCGGTAGGCTTTTACTTCAGCAACCGTGGGCCATTCATAATGCTGCTCATCGAGATCATCCCAACTCATTTCATCAACACCAATGGCAAACATTGATTCAAATTGAGGGTCGATACGCTGGGCTAATAAACCTGATAACACCAGTTTATTTACAAAGAAGGTGGCGGTGTGACCGTAATAAAAAATCAGTGGGTGACGTAATGGAATCGACTTTTGATAATAAGCCTTGTCGGATACTAGGGTTTCAAACAAGGATTCATAACGATCAGATGTGGCATTAAAATAGGCAAAAATCTCATTTCGCTTACTTTCTACATCGTTTCCTAATAACTCCGGCGTTCTTAAAAAATCTGATGCTAACATGGGCTACCTACTGCAAATCTACAAAAATAATAGACGTTTAATGACGCAAAACGTTACAGGTGTTTATACCCGTTATCATTCAAGCTGCATGCTTCTAGTGCGTATAATGAATGGGCTAGCCAGGCATAATAGTGATGTAATAGTCGCTCTATTGCTCACTATTATAACGCCGCTAGCGTATTGAGTATGCGTGCTATAAGTCTGCAGCTTGAATGATAACGGGTAATTAATCTAACTGACCAGCCAACCATGCTGTTTTAGCCGATAATTCAACTGAACAGCTCCATTTGTATGCAAGGTTAATGCTTTCTGCACTCGCATAGACGCCATGGCCTTTCACTACGGCTACTTTATGATCTTTTAATGATGTAGAAACTGCTTCTGGTGCAAGTTCAACATATTGCTCATAAGGAATTGAAATCACTGGTACATTGGGAAAATAATACTGACCTTCAAAATCTACAGGGACAAAGTCATCACCTTTTAAGGTTAATGCCACAATGTGTGGGCCATGACTATGGAACATGGCTTTAGCAGTTGGATCTTGTTGATACACTTTGATATGAAGCGGTGCATCAAGTGATGCCCCCTCTTCCATTCTGCCATCAATATGACACAGGATTAGATCATCTTCTTTTAAAGTATCAGCGCAACAGCCTGTTGGCGTGACCCAAACTTCATCACGAAAGCGAAATGAGGCATTACCACTATGAGAGTCATTACAGCCATATTGTCGTAACCAACGGTAATGCTCCACTAGCTGTTGTTTTAATTGTTTACGATTCATCTTTTTTGATCTCATTTAATTGTCGCTCTACGTGGCGTAACCACTGCCCTGCTTGATTACGCTCATTAGAAAATGCCACAGCATGTTTAAATTGTGTTTTTGCTTTGCTTAAATGACCAAGGTGATAGTGAGTCATGCCGAGCAATAGTCTCGCCGCACCTACTTTCTTGCCTTGTAATTTAGTTAAACTCTGCTGTAAAGCGGGAATGCTTTGTTTCCAGCTTTCCATTTGAAACAATACACGAGCATATTTTAAATCAGATTCACCTGAATCATCTAGCTTAATTATTTTTTGTAATACCGCAGCCGCTTTATCATTTTCCCGAGCGGCTAACCAACTCTCGGCCAAACGCGTTAGGTTTTTATAATTAGTGCTAATAACACCATCACTCATCGCTTGGTCTAATAGTTTTGCTGATTTATACGGTATACGCAGGTAGCGGTACATATCGGCCATATTAATTAATGTTTTGCCGTCACCAAGATCAAGTCTTTGCATCAACATTTTCACAGCTAAGGCAGTGAACTCTTTATTTTGTTGTAAATAAAGCGATGATAATTGTGACCAATAAACCTTTTTATATGGATAGCTAGGAATGAGTTTTTCTAATACCTTGATTGCTGATTTATATTGTTTTAATTCTAAATGAGCAGATAACAACATTTGATACCAAGACTCTTGTGCTTTTTTATCACGCTTAATCGCGACTTGAATTGCATTGATGGTTTTTTGATAATTATTAACTTGGTAATTCGCACTGGCTAATAATACATAGGCACTGGTAGCGGGTGAAGGCTCTTTTTTCATCCACTGTTCTAGTAGTGTAATCCCTGCTTTAAATTTACTCTCGGCTAACAATAGTTGCGCTAAGTTATAGCGTAAATCATGGCTCACTTTTTCAGGTAAAGCGCCTGAATCTAACGCCAGTTTAAAATAACGACTAGCTTGGCCATAAGCCTCACGACTTGAATATAAATAACCTAATGTTTGCTGAATAATCGCTTTGTCATAAGCGCCATTCGAGTCTTTATTTAATAAGGATTTTAACTTAGCTTCCGCTTCATTTAATTTATCTTTAGCCATCAACTCTTGGGCATTATTTAATGCCTTATAAGTCGATTCAGTTAATAAATATTGTGACTCTTCTTCAGCCTGTACGATGCCAAACGTTAACAATAACGACATCAATACTATGTTCATTATTACCCGCTTCATCGTTTATCCAACTTAAACTTTATTTCTTGCGTGGCTTGGCGCTCAACCGGCTTACCATCAACCGTTTTTGTTTTAAACTTCCACTTAGCAATCGCCTTCAAAGCAGCCTTATCAAAAATGTTTTTAACCGTTGATTTGACCACTACGGCATTACGCACTTGGCCATCAATGGTAATGGTAAAGGATATAGTCACGATGCCTTCAATATTTCGTCTTGCTGCAGCACGTGGGTATCTTGGTGGAACCCGTACTAGAGGAATTACATCACTGTCCATCATAGGTGCAGTGCTCGGCGTTGCAGGTGCCGCGGGAGCAGAGGATGAAAATTCACCTAAATAAGGTCCTCCGGCAATATTCAACGGTACATCAATTTGAGGCACATCAATTTTTGCAGGCGGTGCTTTTAATTTATTAGCTTGTGGTGCCGGCGCTTTAGGGGGCGGTGGTGGCTTTTTAGGCGGTGGTGGTTTTTTAGGTAACTGACGTTTTTTAGTCACCGTTTCAGTCTCATTCTTAACCCGAACAAAATCAAGCAAAGGCACATTTTCTGTGACTAAAAGCTCAAGATTCTCTGATGAGGTCATCTTTTGCATCAAGGTAAATAAGCCGAAATTGACTAATAAGGCTAGTAATAAGCCAATGACTAAACGCATTAATCCTGACCTTTAATTATGTTCAGCAGCAATAGATACATTGGCAACACCAGCTAGGCGAGCTTGATCCATTACTTCAATTAACAAGCCTGTTTTAGACTCTTTATCGGCCAAAATAATCACTGATCCTTCTGGGTTTTCGGCATGCATACGTTCAACATTAGCCCGCACTGCTCGGCGATCTATTTGACGTTTATCCATCCAGATTTCGCCATTAGGTTTGATCGCAATCAAAATATTAGCATGTGCTTTTTTAACCGCTGTTTTAGCTGATGGACGACTCACGTCAACACCTGTTTCTTTTACAAACGATGTGGTGACAATAAAGAAGATCAATAAGATGAATACCATATCAATTAATGGCGTCATATTAACTTCAGCAATGGCACCACTTTGACGGCGTGAATGTCTTGTACTCATAATCGTTTACCGGTCCCTAATCTCTTCTCAATAGTTCAGCAACGTGATTGATAGATCGTGTCACGCGCTGGTCTAATTGAGTACTAAAATACATGCCTGATAAAGCGGCTAATAGCCCGCCCATAGTTGTTATCAAGGCAATCGAAATGCCACCAGCCATACCTCGAGCATTACCCGTTCCAAACACGGTTAACACATCAAAGGTTTGAATCATGCCATCTACTGTGCCTAACAAACCTAACATCGGTAATGCTGCAATTAAGGTTCTAATCGACATTAAATGTTGTTTTAATTCAGCGCCACTTTGAGCGATCATGCCTTCACGAATCTTATAGGCATACCAACTGCTACGCTCTTGTCTTTTATCCCACGACTGTAACAGCTCCTTCACGCGTGACGGGTGAATAAAATAGACGAACAGATAGCGCTCTATTAACAGTGTCCACATTAAAATAGAGGCAATTAATATCATCCATAATATAGTGCCACCACTTTCTAGTAGCAGCTGAATATTAAATAAATTATTTGTCAGACTGTCCATGATTTCTTTCTGCATTAAAGGCTACTACAGCAGCACTTTCTTCATCTAATATTTGAACTAAACGGTTACTTTTACTTGAAATAGCACTGTGAATTAACAAAATAGGGATTGCCACGGCAAGGCCTAATTCTGTGGTCACTAATGCTTGAGAAATACCCCCTGACATCAATTTAGGGTCACCGGTACCAAACAGTGTAATTGCTTGGAAAGTCTCAATCATGCCTGAGACCGTACCTAATAAACCTAACATCGGCGTAATCGCAGCTAATACCGCTAAGGTGATTAAACCTCGTTCAATTTTAGGTACTTCTCTTAAAATAGCTTCATCTAATTTAAGCGATAAGGTTTCAACATCATTATGTTGATCTTCTTTGTACACCGATAAAATTCGACCTAGTGGATTATTAGAGTTCGCTTTAGCTTCTTTCTGTTGTTTAGCAACGCCTCGGCCCACTACGGTTAAATAAATGAATCGTTGTAATGCGAGTAATAAACCAATCGCACCTAATACTAAGATAATGTAACCAATCCAGCCACCTTGCTGAATACGCTCTTTTAAATCAGGTGACTGAACTAATAAGGCCATCAATGCACCTCGTGTTGGGTCAATTACTACATTTTGTACGCTGCTAGCATCCGTTGTGTGTGCAAAATCAGCCACTACATCTTGCAGGCGTTGAACTGGCTGACGACCTAGTTCAACTAATTTCCCTGTTTCAGGTAGGTAGCGTAAGAATTTACCCTCAGTGAAAGCGGTGAAGACACCTACTCGCATCACATCACGTTGCTCAACTTCACCTGATGCCGTAATAATAGGCACTGAGAATCGGCTTATTTTTCCTGACTCGGTCATTTCTTCTTGCAACATGATCCAGAAATCATGCAGCTCTTGAATCGTTGGTTGCTGTTTACGTTCTGCCATTGCGATCAATAATTGGCTTCTTTCTGTCTTTTGCGCCGAAATCATTGAGCTATTAAGCACAGTACGGCTATCATTGGCCATTTGACGAACCGTGCCAAACAATTCGCCTAAGGTGCCTGACTTTTCTTGTAATAGGCGTTCTTTTTCGGCTAAGTCATCACCATTTTGTTTAAAGGCTAAATTGAGTACGGCTGTTTTTTGTTCTTCAGCGTGTAAACGTGCTTTAGCTTGTTGTAACAATTGAGACTGTTGATCTCGCTCAGTCACAAACTTGGCTTCGCGTAATTTATTCTTTTGCTGTTCTAATACACGTTCACGTTTAACTTGGCTAAGTAATTCATCTAAATTGGCGGGTTTATCTGCCGCAAATAATGAAGGAGAAACTAAGGCGCTGATTAATAAAATAGATGATATTAATTTCATTGCATTACCTCCACAGTCGTCATCGGCAATACTAATAAATCAGGTGGCAATTGTTTCTTTGCGACTTTTAATGCTTGAGAAATAGCTTGTCGATATTGGCTATCATCCAAAGTCAGCCATTTGTTTTGATGCCAAATGCCAGCTTCCATTCCATCTAGAGTTAAGTAATAAAGACCTACTCGACCAATACGCAAAAAATCAACGGTACGAGTTATAGGGTTCGCTTCTAATACCAGTTCACCTTGATAGGCTTCAATAGTACGACCATATTCTGTTTCAACTTGATAGGCTTCTAGAATTCGGCGATATTTTTCAGCTAATGTCACATCTGCACGTTCCATTAAGGTTTGTAGCTGTACCACACGCTGCTGACGCTCATCAGGCAGGAAGGGTACGTCTAGTTCCACAAATTGAGCCATGGTATCAATCATACTCAGCATCAATGGAATTATGTCGCGTTGTGTCGTTTCAATATTATGTAACTGCTCATCCATTAAGGTCAGTTCAGATTGTTGCGAATCAACCAACTTAGTTAATTGTTGATTATAAGTAACAAGGCTATCTGTCTGTCTTAATACATCACGATATTCAGCCAGCATTTGAGTTTTCTCATCGGCCAAATTATCGATATGTTGCTGGGATTGTTGAGCGGCTAAATCTGTTTTAACCTGAGCATCTACAGCCTGATTAAGATTACCCGCCACCAGAAGTGTCGGTATAAAAAGAGGCACTAGAACACATAGCTTTAGTGTAAGCCAGTTTTGTTTTTGCATAAATTATTCCATCTTAAAGAACCACAATTGGCCACAAGATGGCGTAGGGTCAAAAAATCATCCCCTAATAATAGCAAGAGAATC
Organism: Gammaproteobacteria bacterium; assembly: GCA_002402245.1. Taxonomy (GTDB): domain Bacteria; phylum Pseudomonadota; class Gammaproteobacteria; order Nitrosococcales; family Methylophagaceae. The sequence goes on from NVVP01000004.1 coordinate 64,835, forward strand.
ATGTTTAGGTGAAAATAAAATTAAGGCAAAAAAAAACCAGACACTAGGTGTCTGGTTAAACCTTCAAACTAATGAAGGAGAGAGAAATATAAGTAAATTAAGAAGCTGAATTCCTAAAACTATGTTGCACATGATATATAACAACCTTGCATTAGGATTGAGCGACTTGTCCTGATAAATCAGGAACTTATTCCTTTCTCTTCTAAGTATTCAATTACAGCGCCTTATGTCGATAATCCATGACTAATGGCAAAGCGCATTAACTCGGCTGTTTTATTAATATCGAGCTTACTTTTAATCTGGGTTAGGTTGTTTGCGACAGTTTTATAACTAATGCCTAATACATCCGCCATTTCGGTCATGCTCTTTCCTTCACCTAATAAACGTAGTATTTCAAGTTCTCGGCGCGATAAATCACCTAATGCACTGGTGCCAGCGCCAATATTCAACATGGCTAATTGTTGCGCGGTATCAGGACTCAAATAAGTTTTACCGGCTAATACACTCTCAATCGCTTCAACTAAATGGTCGGCGGCATTGTTCTTAGTGATATAACCTTTCGCTCCCGCTTGCATAGCACGTGATGCAAATACAGGATCTTCATGCATACTAAACATGAGTACTTTGGCTGTATCTCTGTTTGCTCGCATTTTTCGTAGAATTTCTAAGCCACCTAATCCCGGTAAGGTAATATCAAGCAACACCATATCAGGGTAAATTTCTTGAAATAAACGATAACCTTCTTCGCCTGTTTCAGCTTCAACCACGTTAACAGAAGGAATTTGTTGAATTAATTGTCGACAGCCTGCTCGTACAATTGGATGGTCATCCACAACTAAAATAGTAATTGTTTGTTGCATTATTCGTCCTTTTTTAGCGGTATAAATACACGTACTTGAAGGCCACGCCCTTCTTCAGTATCAAATGCTATCCGTCCACCCAATGCGGATACACGTTCACGCATACCAATTAAGCCAAAGCCTCGAATGACATTTTCACTCAAACCAATACCATCATCAGTTACGGTTACTTTTAGATTATCTGTTTCTAAACGTAATTCAACTTTGACGTGTTTAGCTTGAGCATGGCGCACACAGTTAGTGGTACATTCTTGCACAATTCGATAAATGGTCACTTGTATTGTATCAGGCAGATCAGTGCAATTACCGACAAAATCCCATTCCCAATCAATTTCAGGCTGACGATCTCGCCAATTACGAATCATATCGCGTAAGGCGTCCGCTAAGCCTAAATCATCAAGCGTCATAGGTCGCAAGCGACTTAACATTTTACGAACCAAGGATTGAATATGATTGGTAATCGATTTAATCGACTCTACTTTAATATCTACTTCAGGCAGTTTATGCTCAGTAGCTACACGTTCTATATCGGCAAGATCAACCCGAATACCAAATAAACACGGGCCTAATTCATCGTGTAATTCACGCGACAAATCACGCCGTTCAGTTTCTTGCACCGCCAACATATTACCGGCCAAAGCATGGTTTTCTACTACGATTTTTTCTAATACACCGGCCATATGATTAAAACGATGATGGATAGGGGTTAACTCTTTAACCACCGACGTGCCCACACGAGCAGAAAAATCACCTTTTTCTAATTTCTCTAGCGCATCATCTAATTGCTCTAGTGGCCTCAGACCTTGCCTTAACGCCATATAGATAAGGATAAGAATCAAGGTTAAAAAGAATGTTCCAAGCCAAAAAAGCACCATCACATCTCGCCATACTTCCATCACCTCATCACTAGGATCTGCTTCAACCACTAAATAACCATAAGCTTTACTGCCTTTGGTGATTAAGCGTCTAAAAGCAACGGCCTCAGGCTCCATCATTTTAATAAACCAGTTGGGGACATTTTCTGGTTTTCTAATAAACTCACTTTGTCCTTCATTACCAATCAAAGGCTGGCCTTGCATATCTTCAAACCATGCGCGAATATGCCGTGTATCTCGTACACTTTCGACAATCAACTTTAAACGGGTACTCAAATCATTCGAAAATCGCAATGTTGGCAGGGCATTAATCAATAAACCTTTGGCTAACTGCGTACTTGATTCCATTTCAGAATCAAGTGCCTGTCGGGCATTGGCCACCATAAAATACCCCGCTGCTGCGAAGTTAATTAATAATATAATGGTGACAATGACGATTATTCGAAACTTTAGGCTCATAATTCAGATCGGTATTCTTGCTGAGATAAGCTAGAATTATCGCACATATTCACATTTACACACCTAGGATCCCCGATGACCACAAATCACGACCTGTTTTCTCAAGCCAAAAAACATATTCCAGGTGGCGTTAACTCCCCTGTTCGCGCCTTTAACGGCGTGGGTGGTGAACCTCTCTTCTTTCGTAAAGGAAAAGGTGCATGGATCACCGATGTAGAAGGTAAGCGTTATATCGACTATATCGGTTCATGGGGGCCGATGATTCTCGGTCATGCTCATCCTGAAGTTATTAGTGCCGTGCAAGAAGCTGTTACTCACGGCCTAGGCTTTGGTGCACCGACTGAGATTGAAATCGAAATGGCCGATACCTTATGTGAGCTTGTTCCTTCAATGGAATTAGTACGTATGGTGAGTTCAGGTACAGAAGCCACTATGAGTGCTATTCGTCTTGCCCGTGGCTTTACCAAGCGCGATAAAATCGTCAAATTTGAAGGTTGTTATCACGGTCATGCTGATTCACTTTTAGTCAAAGCAGGGTCTGGCGCACTAACATTAGGCGAGCCTTCATCAGCCGGTGTGCCCGCTTCATTAGCTGAGCACACATTAACTTTAACTTATAATGATCTTGACTCAGTTCGAGCCTGTTTTGCTGAATTAGGTGAGCAGATTGCCTGCATTATTGTTGAACCTGTTGCCGGTAATATGAACTGTATTCCACCAGCAGATGGTTTCTTACAAGGTTTACGTGCAATCTGTGACCAATCAGGCGCTGTGCTTATTTTTGATGAAGTAATGACAGGCTTTCGGGTCGCATTAGGTGGCGCACAAGAATATTACAATGTGAAACCTGATTTAACTACATTAGGTAAAGTAGTCGGTGGCGGCTTGCCTGTCGGCGCCTTTGGTGGCAGACGTGACATTATGGAATGCATTGCACCATTAGGCCCCGTATACCAAGCAGGAACCTTATCGGGTAACCCTGTGGCTATGGCAGCAGGTTTAAGTACGTTAAAGCTAGTTCAACAAACTGATTTCCATAAACAGCTTGATGCTAAGGCTAAAGCGTTAGTGACAGGCTTAAAACAACGTGCTGAAAAAGCAGGCATTGCAGTGACGACTAATCAAGTCGGCGGTATGTTTGGTTTATTCTTTACTGAGGAAGAAACAGTGTCTAGTTTCGATCAAGTGGTAGCCTGTGATCAACAGCGATTCAAGAAGTTCTTCCACGGCATGTTAGAACAAGGTGTCTATCTTGCTCCGTCTTCATTTGAAGCAGGGTTTATTTCAGCCGCTCATGGCGATGCTGAGATTGAAGCCACATTAAATGCTGCAGAAAAAGTCTTCGCCACACTTTAATCTATTAATTACAGTTACAACATGGAGTCAGCATGAATACGCTTTATTGGCATGATTATGAAACCTTTGGTATCGATCCTCGTTATGATCGTCCGTCACAATTTGCCGGTATTCGTACTGATGAAGATCTGAATGTGGTCGGTGAATCTTTAATGATTTATTGCAAACAAGCTGATGATAGTTTGCCTCATCCACAAGCGTGTTTAGTCACGGGCATTACACCGCAAGAAGTGAATGAGAAAGGTGTACCCGAGGCTGAGTTTATCAAACAAATTCATGCTGAGTTCAGCCAGCCCGATACCTGTGGTGTCGGTTATAACAGCTTACGTTTTGATGATGAATTTACTCGCTTCACCCTTTACCGTAATTTTTATGATGCGTATGCACGTGAATGGCAAAACGGTAATAGTCGCTGGGATATTATCGATATGGCTCGGCTTACTCGCGCCTTACGCCCAGAAGGCATCAACTGGCCTGATAGCGAAGAAGGTAAACCTAGCTTTCGTTTAGAAGCGCTCACTGCGGCTAATAATATTGAGCATCAAGGTGCTCATGATGCCTTAGTCGATGTCCGCGCCACTATTGCATTAGCAAAACTAATTAAAACAGCACAACCTAAGCTGTATGACTTCGTCTATCAGCATCGTCAAAAGAATGCGGTTGCTCCACTATTAAGCGTACGTGATCGTACTCCGGTTATTCATGTGTCTCGCATGTATCCTAGTGAGTTCTGTGGCACGGCTTTAGTGGTGCCTATCGCTCAAGACCCATCTAATAAGAACGGCATTATTGTTTATGATCTTCGTCATGATCCAAGCGACCTTATTGAATTGGATGCTGACACCTTACGAGAACGTTTATTCACGGCCACTAAAGACTTACCCGAAGGCGTTAGCCGACCTGCATTAAAAACATTACATATAAATAAATGTCCGGTTATCGTGCCTGAAAGCACCTTAAATGAAGCAGCGGCTGAACGTTTACAAATAGATAAAGCACAGCATTACAAACATCTACAACAACTTAATGATGCAGGCGATTTAACCAAAAAAATAAACGACATCTTTACCAAGCCTGATTATGAAGCCAACGATGATCCTGATGCTAGCCTCTATAGCGGCGGTTTTTTCAGTGGCAATGATAAACGTAAAATGGAATTAATTCGTAGTGCTGAACCCGCTCATCTAGCCACTATGTCGATTCCTTTTGATGATGCCCGACTAGTAGATATGTTATTCCGCTACCGTGCTCGCAATTGGCCAGAAAGCTTATCTGATGATGAGAAAATCGAATGGCAACAATACCGTCAACAACGCTTAACTGATGACAGTAGCAAAATCCTGACCTTTAATGGCTTCGCTGAAGCAATAAAGCAGTGTCGTGAAAATGACTTAAGCGAAGAGCAGCAACAGGTCATCAATGAATTAGAGGCCTATGGTCAACAGCTTGAAGCGGAATTGATATAGATTAAATTTACATCTCTTTTTAGACTTCACTTTATTCTAATTCCACTCCCATCATTTGAGTGTAACGTGCACTTGTTCAGCCCAAACTGAACGTTCCCATGTTATCGCCGCCAAAACTTAAGTTATATGGTGGTGTAAGTGGATGAGTGTCTGAACATAGCGAGTTTTCATCCACGCCAACAGACAACTTAAGTTTTGGACGCAAGGTGATAAGGGTGGCCTTTTCTTTGGTTCTGTTTCTTTTGGCCACGCAAAAGAAATGAACGCCCAGCGGCAGCGACAAACTTTCATTGAAGCCAAAGTCTGTCAAAATAATACACCTAAATAACTAGGTCGAAACTTCGCTAGTACAATATCCTTGGCGTATAAATTGCTTTTCCTTTTTAGGTTAAATCAGTAACGTCAAAAAAAGGATATCAAGCAATGCTCTCAGTTACATCAACTGGCGTAGATACTACGTTTATCGCCAGTAAGCAGACAACATCGACAGTAGCAACTGAATCCGTATCACAGTCCAATACCATCAGCTCATCTGACAACACATCCAATCTGGATAAAGTTGATATTTCTACCCGAGCTCAAAAAATTCAACAATTAAATGAGGAGTTTTTTTCTAACGGAATTAAGTCATTTAAAGTCACCCAAGACTTTATCGCCAGACTAGAAGAATATGAATTTATTACCGCCGAAGAAGCGACTAGTTTAGGAACTTATGCTGTTTCCAATAATTCTAACGATGACTCCACGGTCAGTAATTTATCCAGTTTTATTAATAGTTTTACCGCCGATATCAAAGAAGAAGATCCTAACAACAGTATTATTGGCATCTTACAGCAAGCTCAAACAGTTCTTGATAACTTTAATGCCCCAAGCCAAAGCAGTCTAAAAATAAATATTCCACAAATTAGCAGTCAACTACAAAGCTATATTGATTCTTCAGAGCAACTATCTGACACTGATTCAAACAACTTGAATCAGTTAGTTTTAGCTTTAAATGCTGCCAATATATTAACGCCTGGTACCAATACCACCACTCAAATAGATAGCTATTTGGCCATCACTAAATTGTAAATTTGGCCATGCTGTTATTTAGGCATAGTTGAACACTATTTTTCCAAGGCCAGCTTAATAGCCTTCTCTAATTTTTTAGGCTTAGTAATAGGTGCAAAACGGGCCAATGGTTTACCATCCCGATCAATAAGAAACTTAGTAAAATTCCACTTAATATTATTACTCAATAATCCCGGTAAAGCATCACGTAAATACGTGAATATGGCATGACTCTCTGGGCCATTAACATCCACTTTTTCAGCCATTAAAAAATCTACACCGTAGTTAATCAAACACCCTTGAGAAATAGTTTCAGCATCTCCTGGCTCTTGCTTGCCAAATTGATTGCAAGGAATACCAATAATGACTAAACCTTGCTCTTTATATTGCTCATGTAGCGTCTGTAGGCCTTCATATTGTGATGTAAGCCCACACTCACTGGCCGTATTAACAATTAATATTACTTTGCCTTTGTAGTCAGCTAAGTCAATCAGCTTACCTTGTAAGCTATTAATGGATAAATTATATAGTGGCGGCGTCATATCGCTATTCCTAGTCCGTTTTGATGAATTATGACCTATAGCCGTTATCATTCAAAGTGAAATTAAGTATTGAAATGCTGTTCTCAGCTAAATTAAGATAAAATAGCCTGATGAATTCAACTCCCTCCATTATTCTCAGCACATTAAATGCTCGTTATATGCACACAGCATTCGGCCTGCGCTATATTTACGCCAATATGGGCGACTTGCAAGCTCAGTCGGAAATAATTGAATTTACCATTCAAGAAATGCCTATTAACATCGTTGAGAAACTATTAGATTCGCAACCGAAGATCATTGGTTTAAGTATCTATATTTGGAATATAGAAGAAATCACTAAAGTCGTCACCATGATTAAGCAAATCTCATCCGATATACTGATTGTATTAGGGGGGCCTGAAGTGAGTCATTACCCTGATGTTCCGCCAGTCACAGATTTAGCGGATTATATTATCTCTGGCCCTGGCGAAGTCAGCTTTCCTCGCCTATGTGAGCAATTATTGGCAGGCGAACGCCCTGAACAAAAATTCAYTGAAGGTAAACTACAGCCGCTTGATGAAATAGCACTGCCTTATGAATATTATAGTGATGAAGATATTCGTACTCGGCTTATCTATGTTGAAGCTTCACGTGGCTGTCCATTTAAGTGTGAATTTTGCTTATCTTCTTTAGATAAATCAGTCACAGCTTTTCCTCTGCCTGCTTTCTTTGACTCTATGGAGACATTACTCAAACGTGGCGTGCGTAACTTTAAGTTTATTGATCGTACCTTTAACCTTAAAGTCAGTACTAGTGTGGCTATTTTAGAGTTCTTCCTTGAACGGATGACCGATGATCTCTACCTTCACTTTGAAGTGATACCTGATAATTTACCAGAAAAGTTAAAAGAGATATTGCAACGTTTTCCAGCTAATACCTTACAGTTTGAAATCGGTGTGCAAACCTTTGACTCTGATATTCAAAGCTTAATTAGTCGCAAGCAAAACAATGAAAAAACTAAAGCTAATATCACTTGGTTACGTGAAAATACCGGCGCTCATTTACATACTGATCTTATCTTTGGCCTGCCTAGTGATACATTAGAAAACTTTGGTGATAGCTTCAATCAATTGGTCGCATTAAACCCTCATGAAATCCAAATGGGTATTCTTAAACGCCTACGTGGTGCACCACTTAATCGCCATAATGAACCCTATCAGCTTCGCTTCAACCCACAAGCACCCTATAATATTTTAACCACTAAAGATATTAAATTTAGTGAGATGCAACGTGTCAATCGCTTTGCTCGCTACTGGGATATGATTGCTAACTCAGGTCGTTTTAGTAACACTTTGCCACTCATCTTAGCCGACCAAGCTTTTAACCGTTTTATGCTGCTGTCAGATACATTGCATATTCATGCTGGCAGCTCATGGAAAATAGCTTTAAAACGCTTATTTGAACTTATTTATACGGTATTAACAGAAGAATTTAAATTAGATAGTGATGAGGTAAAACAACATCTTGCTTTAGATTATCAACGTTCTAAACTAAAAGGATTGCCGAGTTATGAGCAAGATAATATTGCCCCTAAGGTCGTTAAATCAGGCGTAGCTAATAAACGTCAGCGAATGCACGCTTAAACGATTAGTTTGGATAATACTCTGAAACTAGGATGTTTAGCATCGCCTAGCCATTCAAATAAGGCTGACTCAACATTGTTAATAATCACGCCCGCTTGCCGCATTCGTTGCAAGGAGTTCTGCGTATGATGATCTTTTCTTGAGCAAATAGCATCTTCAATCACATGTACCGTATAACCTTCAGCTTTAAGTGCTAATGCCGATTGTAAAATACAGATATGACTTTCCATTCCCAGCAATACAATTTGTTTTCGTTCTGTTTTCTTTAACTGCTGGCTAAACGGTTCAGATTGAAGACATGAAAAACTCGTTTTTTCAATGATTGTCGCCTGTTGCTTCTGCAATAAGCCCATTAACTCAGGCGCTGTTGGTCCCAAGCCTTTAGGGTATTGTTCGGTGACGATAACAGGAATGGTTAGTTGCTCAGCGGCAGTGAGTAATACCTGCGCATTACTCACTACACTACTTCGTTCACCTTCTGGCATGGCTTCTATTAGCCGTTGCTGAATATCAACTACGACCAGCACACTTTTTTGTGGCTCAAGCAGCGCTAATTGAGCGTGAGGCACTTAAGAAGCCTCTTCTAACCATTGGTTAATTTTGCTCAAGTCTTCAAGGTTAATCATGCCTGCCGCTTGCTGTAGACGTAAGCTTGATAAGATATAGTCATAACGAGCGCTAGTGTAATCACGACGCGCTCGGAATAAATCTCTACGCACATTCAAGACATCAACAGTTGTACGCGTACCGACTTCATAACCTGCTTCGGTTGACTCTAATGCTTTTTCATTAGACACAACAGCTTGTTTCAATGCGGCTACGCGACTAATACCAGAGATCACACCATTGTAGGATTCACGACTTTGTCTCACCACGCTACGGCGTTGCTGCTCTTCATTTTGCATTGCTTGGCTTAATCGATGGCCTGCTTCACGTGTTTGTGATCGCACTCGTCCATTAACATCTAACGCCAAGTTAAACTCTAAACCTAGAGTAGACTGATGCACTTTAGAACTGCCAGAGCTACCGTCACTTGCCGAGTTATAGTTATGTCGACCGACTAAATCCAACGTAGGATAATGCGCACTTTTTTGTAGTGATATCGTTTGTTTTGAATCATCAACCGCTAATTTAGCCATTACAATTGAAGGGTTTTGATTTAACGCTGCACGGCTCCATTCTTCAATATCTTCAGGAACAGGACGTACTAATTCCGTATCTGCTTTTAAGCTTGCTAGCGAGTCAATATAACGCCCTAATAATTCGCGTAAACGTTCTTTACTATTCTTTAACTCATTCTCAGCACCAATCACAGAAGCATTCGCCAAATCATAAGCCGCTTGTGATTCAGTCACATCGGTAATCGTCGCAATACCTACATCAAACCGTTGTTCAGTTTGATCTAATTGGCGAGTGATCGCTTCACGTTCAGCCAAAGAGAAAGTCATGTCGTCTTGCTTAGCTAATACATCAAAATAACGTTCGGCCACGCGTACAATTAAATCTTGATTAACTAATTCATAGCTTGCTGCTGCCCGCTCTATAGCAATATTAGCTTTGTTTTTCTGTACATTATTCTGTCTTTTATACACCGGCTGGGTAATCGTTAACGCATAACCATGTGCATTAAAGCGGCTATTGTTACTCAAACTTGATGAATTTGAATAAGATGCATCTTGCCATGTTCGACCTGTGGTCACATTGACACCTACACTTGGTAAAAAATCAGCTCGGCTTTGTGCAGCTAATTCACCCACAGCTTGTTGTGATGCATACTCAGCTAATAGCTGGGTATCATTTTTTAACGCTAATTGATACACATCTAATAAATCTTCTGCATAACTATTCATCGATATGAATAATAGTCCTGCAAGCGAGCTTAACGCTAATTTGTTCATTACACTTTTCCTCAATAAACACTCATATTGGCATCTACATCGGCGGCCCATGAGTTCATGCCACCCTCTAAATTAATAATGTCAGAAAAGCCTTCTTGCTCTAAAAAAGAGCCTACTTGATGACTGCGCATTCCTGACCGACAAATAATCACTATCGTGCTGCTTTTATATTGTTCTAACTCTGTTATTTTTTCAGGGATTTGTTGCATTGGAATATGAATAGCACCCTCAATGACCCCATGCGTTAACTCAATGTCTTCACGTACATCAATCTTTACCGTATCAACATTGGCTTGTAATAGTTTCTGCACTTCAACTGCGGTCATACTTTTCATTTATCTACTCTCTCTTAAAATTCAAATTTAGCTTTTGGTTCTGCATTGATCATTGCTGGGATAGCCGTCTCAAAATGAGACTCGCTGTTCCACTCTCGCTCCGAAACCCTAGTTACCATTACAGCTGTCATCACCTCATCTTCACCCACAACGGCTAACATTCGCCCACCCACTTTAAGGCTTTGCAAATAGCTATCAGGAATTACGGTAAATGCTGCGGTCGATACGATCACATCAATCCTATCGTCTAAAGGCCAAGCTTGTGATGCATCACCCGCACACAAGCTTACGTTCTCAATTCCCTGTTGGTGTAAGTTCATCGCAGCTTGCTTGGATAACTCGTCGACAATCTCTACACTGGTAACCCATTTAGCTAAATGGGCCAATAAGGCAGTGAAATATCCAGTTCCTGTGCCTATTTCCAGCACCTGTTCATGCTGTTGAACATTCAATACCTGTAGTAGCCGGCCATCAATCACTGGCGGTAACATTACTTGACCAAAGCCAATCGGCAGTGCGGTATCAGAATAGGCTAAGCCTGATAACTCGGCATCAAGAAACTGTTCTCGCTTTAACGACTCAAAGGCTTTTAACACCCGTGGATTGAGTACGTCACTCGGTCGTATTTGTTGCTCTAGCATATTAAAATGAGCATGTTGATAATGTACGGTCATTCATATCTCCTGATTTTTTTGCTAGAAAAGTCTATCTTTTATATCTTCAGGCTAATCTGACTAAGCGATTTTGGCCCATGTATCTCGTAATGTAACGGTACGGTTAAATACTAACTTACCATCACGGCATAACTCACTATCAGCACAAAAGTAACCTTCACGTTCAAATTGGTATACCGTGCCAGCTTGTGCTTCAATTAAACTTCGCTCAACCACACTTTCGGTTAATGTCACTAATGAATCTGGGTTCAAATGAACGGTAAAATCATCAACCTCTTTATCACTATCTGGATGAGGGTGATTAAACAGACGGTCATATAAGCGTATTTCAGCTTTAACGCCATGTGCAGCTGAAACCCAATGAATAACACCTTTAACCTTACGGCCTTCTGGGTTTGCTCCTAATGTGGCCGAATCATAACTACAATGTAATTCAGTAATTTCACCGTTTTCATCTTTAATCACTTCATCACAACGAATCACATAGGCATTTCTTAAGCGTACTTCTTTATCTTTAACTAAACGCTTGAACTTATTATTCGCTTCTTCTTTAAAGTCAGCACGGTCAATATATAACTCACGGCTAAAAGGTACTACTCGTGTGCCCATGCTTTCATTCTGAGGATGTTTAGGTGCAATTAGTTCCTCAGTTTTATCTTCAGGGTAATTAGTAATTATTACTTTAACCGGATCAAGTACCACCATGGCACGCGTTGCATTTTCATTTAAGTTTTCACGAATGCAGGCATCTAGTATTTCCATTTCTACTGAGTTATCAGCTTTGGTTACACCAATACGTTCACAAAATTCACGAATTGCAGCCGCAGGATAACCACGACGACGCATACCCGAAATAGTCGACATTCTTGGATCGCTCCAACCTTCAACTAAGCCCTCTTCAACTAATTTGGT
>NVVP01000067.1 GCA_002402245.1 Gammaproteobacteria bacterium
TTAAATCAGCATAGGCCGTCATGGCTAATGTTCTGGGTATCGGCGTTGCCGTCATCACTAATTGATGAGGAAAACTATTGGCACCTTTACCTTTGTCTCGAAGCGCTAAGCGTTGATGGACGCCAAAGCGATGCTGCTCATCAATAACCACTAAACCGAGCTTATTAAAAACGACTTCATCTTGAAATAAAGCATGGGTACCCACCGCGACTTGCACTTCACCACTGGCTAATTTTTCAATCACATCGCGCCGTTGTGCAGCTGTTTGCTTGCCAGCACACCAGCCCACGATAATACCTAATGGCTCAAGCCAGGTGGTAAAGGTCTGTAAATGCTGTTCCGCTAATAACTCGGTAGGTGCCATCATCACAGCCTGATAACCTGCTGCAACCGCTTCAAGTACAGCTAATGCAGCGACCACTGTTTTACCTGAGCCTACATCGCCTTGCACCAATCTTTGCATCGGAACAGGCCGCTGAATATCAGCTAAAATCTCTTTCACAACTCGCTGTTGTGCATTCGTTAATGGGAAAGGTAATTGTTTTAAAAATTGCTGCCGGTAACGTTCATTACCCTTAAAAATAGGCGCTTCATGTATCTGCACTTTTGAACGTAACTGACGCAGACTTAATTGCTGTGCCAATAACTCTTCATAAGCCAATCGCCGTTGAGCAGGGTGTTTTTTTGCAAGTAACTGAGTCACATCAACATCAGCAGGAGGACAATGAACATAGCGAATAGCCTCCACTAATGACATTTCAGCTACAGGATGAAGACGTGCCGAATCAACTAATAACTCGGGTAAATTATCAGCATCTAAATAACCGAGTGCTTGCTGAATAAATTTACGAAAACTTAGCTGATGCAAGCCTTCTGTTGTGGGGTAAATAGGAGTAAGTTCAGCATCAACGGCTATCACTTTATTCTCAGTAATAACTTGATACTCAGGGTGGACCATCTCCAGTGTACTAGGCCCGCGACGAACCTCACCAAAGCAACGAACACGCACACCTTTTGATAATTGTTGCAGCTGCGTATTAGAAAAGTGAAAAAAGCGTAATACTAACGTGCCCGTGCCATCTTCAATATGGCATACCAATGACCGCCTACGGCCAAACTTGATTGCGGAAAGTTGAACAATACCTTCAATTAATACTTCTTGTTGAGGTTTAACCCCACCTAAAGGATAAAGCCGAGTACGATTTTGATAACGTAATGGCAGATGGAACAATAAGTCTTGAACCTGATTAATGCCGAGCTTATCTAAACGCTCGGCTACTTTAGGCCCCACCCCTTTCAGGGTGCTTACTGGCTGGGATAATACTGCCTTGTCCACTTAGAATCTAAACCTTAATTAACTACCAAGATGCATAATTGCATCCATTTCTACAGGCACGTCTTTAGGCAATGAAGCGACACCTATTGCTGCTCGGGCAGGATAAGGCTGTTCAAAATAATCTGCCATAATCTCATTCACAGTACCAAAATAGCTTAAATCAGTCAGGAAGATATTGAGTTTAACAATATCTTGTAAACTGCCGCCTGCCGCCTCTGCAACAGCCGTTAAATTATCAAATACACGACGTACTTGTACTGAAAAATCACCTTCAACTACAGTCATTGTTTCAGGTACCAATGGAATTTGACCTGACATATACACTACATCACCCACTTTTACCGCTTGAGAGTAAGTACCAATAGCTTCAGGTGCATTTGTAGAGTGAATAATTTCACGTTTCATATTTTTGTTTCCGTTAAGTTAATTTAGTTTTTTCGATTGATGCGTTCAACCACATCAATCCGTCTTAAACGACGAATTATTTGTGCTAAATGAGAGCGGCCAGTGACTTCTAGAGTCAGGCCAATATCTGAGAATCGGCCTTCACGTTCTTCGACTAAGACATTATCAATATTTGAATTCATCTCCGATACGGCAATGGCAATCATCGCTAATACACCACGTTTATTTCTGACTTGCACAATAATATCGACTAAAAACTCACGCGATGTATCCACATCTTCAGCCCAAGCAACATCAATCCATTTATCATTTTGAGTACGTAAGTTAACTGTATTTTTACAATTATCTTGATGAATAACAATGCCACGGCCAGCACTGACAAAACCGTTAATTTGATCACCTGGAATCGGTCGGCAGCAACGAGCAAAATTAACTGCCAGCCCTTCTGTTCCGGCTATTAAAACAGGTGAGGCCACTTCATTTCCTGCTGTTTCATCTTGCACCAATTTTTGGGCAACAATTAATGCGGGCCGATGGCCTAAACCTAACTCACTGAGTAAGCTTTCAAAACTCTCCAGCTCTAGCTCTGCAATTAAATCAGTAATTTTTTTCTCAGGAATATCTTCTAACTGTACTTCAAAAGCACTTAAATGTTTTTTCAATAGGCGTTTGCCTAACAACTCTATATCTTCGTTTCTTAACTGTTTCAAATAATGACGAATCGATGTACGTGCTTTTGCCGTGATCACAAAGTTTAACCACGAAGGATTCGGGTGAGAAGATGAGGCAGTAATAATTTCTACCGATTGCCCCGTTTCCAGCTTAGTGCTAAGCGGTACTAAATGACGCCCAACTTTAGCGGCTACACACGAGTTACCAATATCAGAATGCACAGCATAAGCAAAATCAACCACTGACGCACTACTTGGTAAAGATAAAATTTTACCCTTTGGTGTAAATACATAAATTTCTTCAGGAAATAGATCAATACGTAAGTTTTCTAAAAATTCAACTGAATCACCCGATCCTTTTTGTATTTCTAAAATACCCTGTAACCATTGCCTTGCAAGACGGTGAGCTCGATTACCTCCTTCCACTTCTCCGGTTTTATATAACCAATGTGCAGCAACGCCTGCTTCGGCCATTTGGTCCATATCTCGCGAACGAATTTGCACTTCAATTGGCACTCCATAAGGGCCAAAAAGAACAGTATGTAATGACTGATAGCCATTTGCTTTAGGTATCGCAATATAGTCTTTAAATTTACCTTGCACAGGCTTGTACAAATTATGAGAAACACCCAACATCCGGTAACAAGCAGCC
This sequence comes from Gammaproteobacteria bacterium, assembly GCA_002402245.1. GTDB lineage: Bacteria > Pseudomonadota > Gammaproteobacteria > Nitrosococcales > Methylophagaceae. The sequence continues at coordinate 3,065 of NVVP01000067.1, forward strand.
ACATCATCGACTACAATTCTAAAGGCATAAACATCCATCACGTCTGAAAAAGACAGGTTTTTATTAACCATCTTTTTATAAATGCTATAAATATTTTTCTCGCGGCCTTGAATTTCAGCCGTTAAATTCTCTTGCTCCATTCGTTCAAGCATGGAATCAGTAATTTGGCTAACGATTTCTTTTCGGTTTCCTCGTGCTTTTCGAACAGCATCGGTCAATACACGGTAACGAATAGGGTATAAAACGTGAAAACCTAAATCTTCCAGTTCACAACGCATTAAGTTCATACCTAATCGTTGAGCTATGGGGGCGTAAATTTCTAAGGTTTCATGGGCAATGCGACGGCGTTTATCTGGACGTAAATGTCCTAAAGTTCGCATATTGTGAAGTCTATCCGCTAACTTAACGATAATGACACGAATATCTTGTGACATTGCCAATAGCATTTTTCGTAAGTTTTCAGCCTGAGCATGTTTTTGAGTTTCAAAGGCGGCTTTAGCCAATTTACTCACACCATCAACAATCAGTGCTACGCCTTCACTAAATTCAACTTCTAGCACCTGCCGGCTGACTTCTGTATCTTCAATGACATCATGTAATAAACCAGCCATGATGCATTCATTATCCATATGCATCATTGTCAGCACATGGGCTACCGCTAAAGGATGGGTAATATAAGGTTCGCCAGAGCGGCGAGTTTGACCTGCATGCGCCTTATCAGCGAAGTGATAGGCTTTACGGATAGCATCGACTTTACTTGCTTCTAGATAATTTGATGCGGCAAAGCACAGATCATCAATCGTCAACAACGGTTCAGCGTTATGGACAAGTTCAAGCTCGGATGCAACTGTTGTTTTTTCACTCATAGTAAGAGTTTAACTAAAATTCAGCCAACAACACAGCCCAAATAATATAAAGATTATTTGGGCTGTTTAAAATGTGTATTTTATTCTGCTGTTGCGTCTGCTTTAGGTGCTATTTCTACTTTTTTAACCACTTCTTTTTTATCAAGAATACTTGCGTCAACCAGACCTGCTGCAATTTCACGTAATGCAATAACAGTTGGTTTATCGTTATCTTCTGGTACTAATGCATCGGCACCATTGACAAGTTCTCTTGCACGTTTTGAAGCGACTAGAACCAATTGAAAGCGGTTCTCCACATTATCCAAACAGTCTTCTACGGTAGTGCGAGCCATGATTCTATTCCAGCTAAAGAAAAAACGATTAATTTTACGCATTATTGCCAACTTATGAAACCATTTATTTCACTTGGCTTCAATCAATAAGCAGAAAACACTTTAGTTTAAAACCTTCTTCAGGCTAATAACTTAGATAATAATGATGCATGAATCTTATTTTGTATTTCCATCAGCTGTCTACGTGCGGAAATAATACTCGCTAAATCCTCTAACGCCACATCAAAGTCATCGTTTACAATCAAATAATCAAACTCAATATAATGTGACATTTCACTTTCAGCATCTTTCATGCGACGGGAAATAGTTTCATCATTATCTTGCCCTCTACCTCGTAAACGCTGTTCTAATGCTTGTTTTGATGGAGGTAATATAAAAATACCTGTGCTATCAGGAAAGTTTCTTCTTACTTGTTCCGCTCCTTGCCAGTCAATCTCTAAAATGACATCTTTACCCGACTTTAACAGTGATAAAACAGCCTCCGATGAAGTGCCATATGAGTTATCAAATACCGTAGCAGATTCTAGAAAATCACCTGCATCACGCATAACTGAAAATTGCTCTTGGCTGACAAAAAAGTAATCCTGTCCATCCACTTCACCTTCACGCGCAGCACGTGTAGTGTGAGAAACAGACAGTACCACACCTTTTTTTGTATCAACTAACGCATTAACTAAACTGGTTTTACCTGCACCAGACGGTGCTGCAACGATAAAAAGACTTCCACTCATATTATTTCCTTACACTTAAACTGCACGTCATTCTTTGTTGAATGATGTAATACTATTATTTCGCTAAATATTAACAAAAAAAGCACCCGAAGGTGCTTTTTTACATTACTAAAATTAATTAGTCTATTTAATCAACGACCAATTGTTGGTTAGTCAATAAATCACCTAATATGTCATGGTTAGACAAGGTGCCACCAGCGGTAAGGTCGATATCCTGTAAGACTATTTCTTGTGTCACACCTCCTGCCTGGCCACCATCTTTGTCAATGGTTATCAATGTGTTATCGCCGTCTTTTGATATATGAACAAACTCTTCCAAACCCGTAATATCATCATGATCTGCACCGTGTAATAAGTCTGATAGATCAAGTACGCCACCACCATTACCCACGGTAAAGCCAGAAATAGTATCAACAGCATGGTTAGATTCCGTACCGTCTTCACCATCATGGAAGTGGAAAATATCATTACCTCCCTCCCCTATCAATAAGTCATTACCTGCACCACCATGTAAATCATCATTACCTGCGCCGCCATACAATGTATCATCGCCGGATCCACCAAATAAGTCATCGTTACCTGAATCGCCATGCAACTCATCATCACCAGAGCCACCAAATAAATCATCGCTACCTGAACCGCCATGCAACTCATCATCACCGGAGCCACCAAAGAGACCGTCATTACCTGAACCGGCAATCAATATATCATTGCCGGCAAAGCCTTCAAGTGTTTCTGAGCTAGTGCTCGTTGATGAATCCAATGTTTCATCATTGGCAGCCGCATTAATCGTAATGGTATTACTAACTGATTCAGTCTCATTATTTGATGATTCAGTTGTAGTTGAAGTAACTGTAATATCAAAGTTTTCTTCACTTGTCGGTGTAATCTCTAAGCCAGATAATTGAGCCTCGGTGAGTATCCACGTACCATCATTATTATTAATACCAGCACTTAGCGTACCTTTACCTTGCGTATTAATTGTAATACTAAGTGACTCACTACCATCCGTATCCACCAATGAAGAACTAATGTCTAAGGCTACTGCTGTTCCTTGCTCGCCTCGTACACTATCCTCTACAGTGAGATTAGCGGCATCAGCAACAGCGTTAACCACAATATCAAATGTATCGGTTACGCCTGTGGCTAATATACTTGTACCATCAACCGTTTTGACACTAATTTCAATGTCGGTCATAGTGCCTGAATAATTAGCAGGTGGAATAATAGATAATGCTTCAGCTTGATGAGGTGTCAAACCTTCAATTAACCAAGAACCATCCGCTTGTAAGCTACCAATACTATTAGTACCATCAAGAGTAAATGCCGAACCTGTAGCAAAGTTATCAAAGGTAATATTAACCGTCTCTCTAGTATCAGAATGTATATCTTTATCTTTCAGTACTAAATCTAAGTTAACCGATATTGCACCACCATCTTCATCACCACTAAAACCATCTGCATCCACTCTGACAAGACCACTAGCCACAGGAGTAATTGAAAAACTTCTAGTTTCTATTGAAGACTGGCTAATTTCACCTGATGAAATATCATAGTTCAATGCTTGAACACTAACGGTAAAATCACCACTATAATGAGCTAGAGCAATAATTTTCGCGCCAGCAAGCTCAGACATAGTCAAGATAAACTCAACTTCTCCTTGCTCATTGGTCACCGCGGTACCGACATTGAGCTGCACACCTGTCGGCAAACCACGTACCACTACTGAGGCATTTTCACTGCCATCACTATCTGCTTGAGTAACACTTATACCTAAAGCGATAGACTTACCTTCATTCACCGTTGTGTTAGCAGGATTTAATGCGATCTCTACCGTATCAACATGTGAGGCAAGGTTAATAGTAAATTCTTCCGTTATAGGTGTAGATACAGAGCTACTTGTACCATCAGTGAAACTTGCTGAATCTTCCCACGTATAAGAAATTTCAAAGTTAAACTCACCTTCTTGGTATGCAGGCGGTGTATATTGAAGATTAGCTGCCTCAGTCGGGTTGGCAACGGTTATTGTTGCTGTTCCATTTGAAAAATGGCCGCCATTGAGTGCTGTTATCGTAATAGGATGAGCTGAACTAATACCTTCACTACCATCTGTATCTGTTAATGAAGCTGATAAGTTAAGGCTTATTGACTGTCCTGCATCAACTTCACTACCATCAGTGGCACTAATAGTGGGTGTATCCAAAACAGGTGCCACATTAATAGAAATAGTATGTTCCTGCGTTGATGTTGCACCTGTTGTCGCATTTGTCGCGACAATGTCTACATTAATATTAACGGTACCGCTAAAATTAGGATCAGGACGAATATTATCAACCAAACTAATATCGGTTGTCATCAGGTCACCATTAGGTAACTGAATAAAACCTTCCGTATTGATCAGACTGCCATTCTCAACCCCGGTGACTATATACGTTAAACTATGACCTCCGGCATCTGCAGTAAAGTCTGTTGTACTAATATCTGTATCTTCAACTCCCGCAGCAGTAGTTGAGCTGGTAGTAATCGTAGGGGTCCCACTTCCGCCACCATTGCCATTGCCGTTTCCATTTCCCCCGCCATTTCCACTTCCACCACCATCTCCGTAAGATAAAGTAAAGGGTTCGGATGCACCAAAATTTACATTACCATCATTTTCTTGTGTTACCGGAATAATACTTAAATTCAATGTATGATCATTACCGTTACTTGTCGCGGTAATATTGGCTGAAGCTAAATCTGCTTCAGTTACAAGCCAAGTACCATTACCAAGACTAACGCCATTATCCATCGTCCATGCACTATTGGTCCCATCCTCGGTCTGAATAATGTAATAACTTGTTTCTGACACATCGGTCGCATCAGCTGCGTGTTCGATGGTTTGATTTTCCGTAATAATATCTGTTAATTCTACTGAAGCTCCACTAACCGACATATCTTGCACTTGAAAACCATCTTCAGTCCAGCCATCAGCCACACCTCGAACATCAACATTAATCGTAGTGCTAATCGTCTTAGTCGCTACTTCATTAATAGAATCTAAATTAGAATCTAGGCCTGAGGTATCAATCACATCACGAGTAAACACAATACCACTTAGATCTTCATTTGAATGAAGTGGTGCAAGAATTTCAACCTGCTCTGCTTGCGCTTCCGTTAATGAAATTTCATTATTAATAATAAGCGTATCTACACCATCAATACGCACTAATACACCATCAGGAATAGTCAAAGTCAGCGTGCCAGCTACAATACTTTCACTACCTGTGCCATCACCTACCGTTAAAGGTAAGTTCAATAGTGTCCACGTATCTTCACCTGCAATTTGTGTAATAGCATTATCTGTAACACCTACGCCACSAGTATCTACAACAGGGTCAACATTAAGAATAAAGTCTTTTGTAACACTGGCACTTTTACCATCATCTTCTGTGGCGGTAACATTGAGGCTTAATTGAATTTCACCACTAAAGTCCGCTTCTGGCAAAATTTGGAAATCTTTGGTACCGGCATTAAGTTCAGCCAATAGATCATTATCAATTCTCCAGTTGGTTGAACCATCTGAATTAACCCCAGCCAAAGTTAATGAACCAATACTTAGTGAATCACCTGTCGCGACATCGACAATTTGAATTTGCGTGCCCGCAGGAACACCTTCTAAAGTGGCATATAATGTTTCAGAAAAGTGTTGCTCTTCGCCTGAAGACACTTGCATGCCAAAACTAATCCAATTATCTTCGTTTCCACCTACTTCATTAACCACAATATTAGGGGCATCTACTATGCCAATCAATTCGATGGTTAAAGTTTCAGGCGTACTGAATGCAACCCCAACACCACCTGTGTTGGCATCATAACTACCTTCAGAAGATCGGGCTACCACGGTCAAATCAAAGTCCACATTACTGTCATGTGGAGGAACAACGGTTAGACCCACCGCATCATCAACATGTACCACTACAACCGTTCCAGCCGCATATAATACGGTTGCTCCATCTGTATCATAAATGTCTGCTGAATTAGTCGCCAATTTCTTACCATCAGCATCAAAAATAAACGCATCAGCTGGAATATCAGAGATAATGAATTCAATTGATTCCGTACCACCCGCACTATCGGCCGTTAATTCAATAGCGATACCTACTCCATCAGTAATCGAACCATCATTTTGGTCTCTACCTGCATCTTCACCACCTTTGCCTCCTTTTACAGAAATCATTGCCGCATCAGCATTACCCGTAAGGTTCAGCGTTAAGATATCTTCATTAACTGCTGTATCACTTTGTGATGGATTATTTTCATCAATATCTGTAGCAGTGGTAATTACTTTAAATGTAAGCTGACCATTTTGGTTACCTGCATTAATTTGTAATGTAGAAAAATCAATATTGGCCGGTAGGCTAATTGTAGCTCCAGCCTCAAAAGTAATTTCCGTATCGGTACCGTCAGCTGAGTATTTCAATGTCACTGACTGGTCATTGGTGTTTTGTAACTTAACCGCTAAGGTTTCGTTATCATGGCTATCTTGTGTTGTATCTAAGGTAGATGTTGCACTATCACCTGTGTTGATAGCATAATTCTCACCAATAGATTGTTCTAGTCCACTTAATGATACCCAACTGTTCTCAAGGAATGGACCATAGCTAAGATCGCCTTGAGTAACTGGCATATCTGCATCAGGAGTAATCTCGATCAATTGAGTAATGGTTTCGGTACCCGAGCCCAAATTCATTTCATAACTAACATTAATATCAGCAGAACTATCTTTTGCAGGAATTATCGTTAACGTTTGTAAATACGCAATTGTATCGGCAAAATTAGTATCAAAAATAAGGCCGCTAACTGCTACACCATTAGAATCAACAATCACCGCATCAGGAGAGTCAGTAGTAATAGTGATGCCTATAAAAGCAGCTTCATCCGAAACATGAACTTCATCAGTCGCTGCTAATAATAATATTTCAAAATCACCGCCAGGCTGTGTATTGCCATCATCTTCAACAACAGATTGACTATAATCATCAATACTTCCAAGCGCTGTATCAGCCCCCTTAATTAGATTAGTAACACCCGTGATTTCTACACTAAAGTTTTCAAGGTTTTCTATATCGGCATCTGAAGCACTGTCTATTCTTAATGCTATTTCTGATGTTGATATGCCAACAGGAATCCCTGCTGAAGTGACATCTTGCCAATCACCATTGGTATCTTGATATTGCAATACGCCATCAAAATCACTTGCTGTCGTATCACCATTAACTAAGGCAACATTTACAGTTCCACCGACTTCAGGAAGCTCTGCTGGATTAACTAGTGTTCTAGTCAAGGTAAAGGTGGCTGTCTGCCCTTCAGCTACTTGAGAAAAATCAGCTGCAATAGATATTGTGGGTGCATCACCTAATTGGTCACCAGGGTTGGGATCAGTAGGGTCCGTTGAGTCTTCATCATAGATCGTGGCTGTGGCAGTATTCTCTGTTGTACTCACCGTCGCTTCAGTTTCACCTGCGGCAAGAGCAACACTCATGCTCAACGACTCACTTTGCTCAAAGCTCGCATCATCTAAAGCAGTAATGATAAATTCAGGCGAATAATCAGAATTGGCTGGAATAGTAATTTCTAACCCAGCTTCTAATGCAGTAACCGTGGTGTGCACTACTTGGCCATTAATATCTAAATAAGTCACATCGTTACTAATATCATTAGCTTCAACTTCATTTAAATCTAACGTCACGATTACTGAGGTATCAAAGTTACTTTCATTGCTTTGAGATACTTTAAATGACACTGTATCATTACTAGTGCCTTCTACCGCATCCGTATTAGTTGAGGTTAATGAAACTACCGGTTTGTCACTGTCACCATCATCTACAAAAGTACCGTCTGCATTTGTCGTGCCTAAGGTCGCATTAACTGGAGTTGAGATAACGCCTTGGAAGGCTTCACTAACTTCATAAATATCATCATCCGTCGGTACAATAGTCACCGTAGGGAAGGTCGTTGAATTAGCAGGAATAGTGATGCTGACACCATTTTCTAGAAAATCAGCAATATCTGCAGTTCCTGTAATCGATACACTATTACCAGTCGTATCGATATAACTAATTGCTGAAATATCAGCAGCTTCAAGTGTTGGGTTTAAATTCAAACTAAAAGTAACCGTGCTAATAAATTCACTTAAATTATTTTGCGAAATAGTAAATACGACACCGGTAGTTTCACCTTCAACAGCTTGTGGAGTTGTCGCGGTAATCGAGACTTCCGGTGTATCACCTAGCTTATCGCCGACATTCGGATCGGTTGGATCGGTTGAGTCTTCATCATAAATAGTCGCTGTTACGGTATTATCCGTAGTACTCACCGTCGCATCCGTTTCTCCCGCGGGTAAAGAGATACTCATGCTCAACACTTCACTTTGCTCAAAACTAGCATCATCTAAAGCAGTAATTATAAATTCAGGCGAATAATCAGAATTGGCAGGAATAGTAATGTC
>NVVP01000068.1 GCA_002402245.1 Gammaproteobacteria bacterium
TGTGATGCTGTAGGTTATCATCCAGAAGATGAGGGTGTGTTTATAGCCAGACGACGCCATCTTGATGCGCTTGAAGCAACGCGTATAGCGATTGAGACAGGGTACCAGTGTCTTACTGGCATGGGGGCGGGCGAGCTATTAGCAGAAGAACTACGCCAAGCACAAAATTCACTTGGCGAGATTACCGGTTCATTTAGCAATGAAGACTTACTTGATAAGATTTTTTCTAGTTTCTGTATCGGTAAATAGTCTTAAGTCTCCATTACTGCCTTAAATTTATATTAAGGTGAAAATGAAGAGCCACAACCACAGGTCGTGGTAGCGTTAGGGTTACGAATAACGAATTGTGAACCTTCAACACCATCACTGTAATCAATTTCAGCGCCGACTAGATATTGATAACTCGCAGGATCAATTAATAAGGTTACACCGCCTTTTTCTACTTGGGTGTCATCTTCATTAATTTCTTCTTCGAAGGTAAATCCATATTGAAAACCTGAACAACCACCGCCGGTAATAAATACGCGTAATTTAAGTTGATCATTGTCTTCTTCGACGATTAACTCGTGGACTTTTTTGGCAGCAGCATCGGTAAAGATTACTGGGCTAGGCATGTCACTCATGGTTGGCTCCAGATAAGAGATAGTATAATGGCTCTATTATCCAAGACTGAGTAATTTAGTCAAGATTGATCCTGCTATTTATCGACTTTTCAGGTAATTTAAAGCTTTTTAAAATACATTTTTGTAGTTAGAGATGATTAACATTACTTTTAATAGGTGTTTTAAGCGTAAGATTGAAGCTCTTCGGTAGGCACATAAGGTAACTCGAACCAAAAGGTCGACCCTTCTCCTTCAACACTGTCAAAACCAATTCTACCTTCCATTAACTCGACTAGGTTTTTGGTAACGACCAGGCCGATACCAGTACCTTCAATGCTTGATGACTCTTGGCCGAGCCGATCAAATGCACCAAATACTTTACTGGTATTTTCTGTGGATATGCCAATGCCGGTATCAATAATATTCAGTCTAAGCATATTATCTTTTGTTAAGAACCACTCAAAATTTACATTGCCATTCGGTTTATTATATTTAATCGCATTTGAAGCGAGGTTAATAATAATTTGTTTTAATTTGGTTTCATCCGCCTTAACAATAAAGTCTTGCTCAGATAAGCGATGAAGAGCGATATTCGCTTTATCAGCAATAGGGCTAAGAAGAGTTAATGCTTGATGGAGAGAGTCTAATAGTGACACTTCTTCTATATTGGCAGTGATATTGCCTGATTCAATTGCACTGAGTTCTAATACTTCGTTAATCAGCGATAATAAGTGCTCGCCGCTACTCAAAATATAGCCTATATTTTCTTTTTGATCCTCGTTTAGCGGAGCATCATCATCAAAGTCTATTAATTGGGCAAAGCCTAGAATAGAGTTTAGCGGTGTACGCAGTTCATGACTCATTGAAGAAAGAAAGTTAGACTTGGCTTCATTTGCTTTAACTGCGGCATCGGTTGCATCAAGAATGCTTTTTTCATACTCTTTTTGTTGAGTTAAATCACGAATGAAGGCAGAAAATTCATAACGGCCATCTAGGTCATGACTCACTAAAGATATGGATATTTCGATAGGAAACTCTGTATCTTGTGAGTTGATTGCATTAACTTCAAAGGGTGAGTCAAACTTGCTTATTTTTCCAAGAGTTAGTGACCTTTTAAAGTGAGCAAGGTGCAATTTATGATAGCGAACAGGTAATATGAGCTCATGCAATGACCGGGTTAAGGCTTTCTCTTTTGGCCAGCCAAAGATATTAACTGCACGTTTATTCCAGCCAATAATCAGGCCTTGGTCATCGACTTGAATGGCCGCATCCATCGCAGTATCAATAATGGTATCAAGCCGTTTAGTTTCATGTTTATTACTGGCAATACTTGTGAGTAAAAGCTGATTTACTTCTTGTTGCTTTTCTTCAAGTTTCTTTATATGAGTGATATCGGTACTGACATTAATAAACTGTTCTAAATCTCCCTGTTTATTAGTATAAGGCGCAATAGTGGAAGCGAGCCAATAGTCCTGACCATTTTTGTCTTGGTGTTTTATCTCTCCCTGCCATGCCTTACCAGAGCGAATAGTTGCCCAGATACCCTCATAAAAATGAACCGAGTGGAAGTCGGTGGAGTTAACAATGTCAAAATGTTGCCCAAGTAACTCTTTTTGGGAGTAGTGACTAATTTGGTTGAATTTTTTATTGATGCTGACATAAAGACCATTGAGGTCAAACACACTGATAATAGAATGTTGATTGATGACAAACTGTTGATTTTTTAATGTTTTTTGTTGTTGTTTAGTGGTTAAAATCAGTTGAATATTACTGATAAAATTGGCATTGATTCTTTGTGCACTGACTAATAAAAAAATAAGGAATAAGCAGGTTAATAAACAGAGGTTAAAGCTAAAGTCTGTGTGTTCAATTGATAAACGAATAATAAAAGGAATCAATAATATTGATAAATAACCATAGATCATAGAGCTATAGGCAAGACTAGTAATTGCAGCCACAGCGATACCTGCCAGCATAAAGGTAATAAGTGCTTGATATGATTCTTGTTCAGGGAATAAGGCTAATAGAAAGAATGCCCATGACATCGCTGAAATATAAGTAAGTATAATAAACCGCTTATGCCAGTGCTCGGGATTATCTTGTGCACTGGTGGGGCTACGGTGATAACGATATGCATCCCAACATCTGAAAAGATAAGATAGCAAAGCGGCAAGTAGTGCCTGTTTAGCTAGTTCAGGATGAGGGCTTGTATCGAGTAATAGTACATAATTTATAAATGAAATAATAATAGCACTGACGGCAGAAGGGTAAACACCTTCGTAGAGTGCTTTCATTTGAGCAGTAAGAATTTGCTTATTTCTCATTGGCTACTTTCTTTACAATTATCCATATTTTTAAGACTTGCCTGCATCATTATCTAAAGGTAGTTCAACCCAAAAAGTACTGCCTTCATTTTCTATGCTGTCACAGCCTATTGTGCCATTCATTAACTCAATCAAGTCTTTGGTGACCACCAAGCCAATTCCAGAACCTTCAATGTCTGAACCTTCTTGTCCTAGGCGGTTAAATGCTGAGAAGAGCTTTTCTCGATGCTGTTTGGGAATGCCAATTCCGGTATCCACAATACTTATTTTTGCGGTATTATGACTTGTACTTTCCCAAGTGATACTAACACTTCCAGCATGCTGATTATATTTAATCGCATTAGATACTAAGTTAATAATAATTTGTTTTAATTTGGTGTAATCGGCGGTAACGGATAAGTCTGCCCGTGATAATAGATAAATATGAACGCTGGCATCATTGGCAAGATGGGTGACTAAGGATAGAGAGTCATTAATGATTTCTTTTAATGATATTGATTGAAGGGTGAGTTCTTTTTTCCCTGCTTCAATAGCGGATAGTTCTAATATGTCATTTACCAGTGTAAGTAAGTGTTCACCGCTAGATATTATATAGTTAATGCTGCTAATTTGGTCTTCATTTAAAGGGGCTTCTTCATCTGATTCTAATAGCTGGGCAAAGCCTAAAATAGCATTAAGTGGTGTACGAAGTTCATGGCTCATAGCAGATAAGAATTCAGATTTTGCTTTATTGGCTTTTTCTGCACTTTCCTTTTCAAGGAAAAGAGAGGCTTCCATTTCTTTTCTATCACTGATGTCGGTGTGTAAGCCCATCATTTTTAACGCGCGTCCTGTTGTGCTACTTCTACTAATTACCGCACCTCGACATAATACCCATTTCCAGCGGCCATCTTTACATTTCAAACGCACTTCTATTTGAAATGTTTCTGTTGTACCGGAAAGGTGGGCTTTTAATAACTTTTGGCCATAAGGCAAATCGTCGGAATGAACACTATTAACCCATGTGTCTACATGGGTTTCTAAATCACCGCTTTTATAACCCAGCATGGTTTCAAACATTGGACTGAAATTGAAACTTCCTGTGGTAATATTCCACTCCCAGACGGCATCTCCTGTTGAGCGTAAGGTCATATTTAATTGATCATTGCTTTGTTTGACGGCTGTTATATCGGTACGAAGCGCAATATATTGTTCAGGTTCACCTTTATCGTTTAAATAAGGCACAATGGTCGATGAAACCCAGTAAAGCGAACCATCTTTAGCTTTATTTTGTATGTCACCATGCCATGTTTTACCGCTTGCAATGGTTTGCCACATGGTTTTAAAGAAAGCTCGGGAATGTGTACCAGAGTTGAGTATGCGGTGATCACTTCCTAATAGTTCTTCAGCAGAATATTGACTAATAAACTCAAATTTATCATTAGTGTAAATTATTTTTCCTTTTTTATCGGTAATGCTTACGATGGCATGTTCATCTAATGCTCGCTGTTGGAAGGCGAGTTGTGATGAGGTTATTTCAAGTTGCTGTGAGGATTGCTGTCTAATACTTTGGATAAATTCACGTTGTTCGGCTTCTAACTCTTTGACGTGAGCCTCTGCTTTTGATTTTTGTAACAGTAATAAGAACAGAGCGCTGGAGAGAATAAAGCTTAGAAATAAGCCTCGTAATATATGCTCTTTGAAAAGAGACTGATGTATCTCAGCATGTAGTGAAAGCAGAGTATCACTAGGTTGGAAAATAGCTTTCCATGTTTGAGAGCCAAAGCTTAAGGTGGTTTCCCAATAAAGTTCAGTATGTGTAGTTGGTTTTTCGACAGGGCTTGATATCCAAGCAGGGTTAAGATTTTCTGTGACATCAAGTAAGCCAACATCAATATTCTTGTTAGCAATAAAACTATCAGCAAAATTAAGAATATTATTGATGAGTAGAACTGCCTCGACAACGCCTCGTAGCTCTTGGTTTTGATAAACGGGGAACAGAACAGAAATCGCACGTTGTTTAACTGTTTGTTTTTGTGCTAAGTCAATAGGTTGGCTCAGAGTGAATGGCTCCCCCGCAAGCAGTTTTTTTATCGACTTGGAAGAGGTAAGAGTACTGTTAATATTAAAGCCAAATGCTTCTTTATTGAGCTCGAAAGGCTCTAAATATTCGAGAGGGAAATAGAACAACCTACCATCTGAAGGTCCGATGGTATTGTTTTGTTTGAACTCGGTAATGGTAAAGTTTTCAAAGCCTGCATCGCGTATTTTTTGTTCAAAGTCGTGCCGTTGGCTATGGGTCACTTTGGGTGACCAATTTAGTGATAGGAGATTAGCTCCTTCACCTATAAAACCTGAATTCCCACCCACCATCGTATCTGTAAACGCTTTGAACTCTTCTCGGCTAACAAAGTTACTGCCATGGAAATAGGCCTGCATTGCACGGCCTATATTTAGCTGATTGTCCATTATTTCTGAGAGAACCGAAATATATTTTTCAGCAGAAGTGCTAAAGTTGGTTTGAATTATTTCTTCTTCAGCTCGTGATGTTGACACATAATTAGAGTAAGAAATACCATTAATAATTATGGCGAGTAGCAGAGGAAGAAGAAAGTGTCGTAGTGTCATAGTCTATTCCATATAACTATATTTATTATTGAGGTAAATCAACCCAAAAGGTTGAACCTGTCCCTGGTTTACTTTTTAATCCTACTTTTCCTCCCATAGCTTCCATAAATTGGCGACAAATCACTAGGCCTAATCCTGAGCCTTGGATTTCAGCGTGATGCGGCAGGCGGTGAAATGGAGCGAATAAGCCTGATTGTTGTTGTTCGGTTAGACCTAAGCCAGTGTCTTTTATCGCTAGGCGAATAATATCATTGTTGATTTTTTTACAGAGAATCTTAATTGTGCCTTGTGTTTTATTATATTTCACGGCATTAGATAATAAGTTTAATAAGATTTGGTGTAAGCGAGTAGGGTCAACATTAACCTCGATATTTTGAGGAATGGTATAGGGTTCAATTTCAATATTAGCAAGGGTGGCTACAGGGTCTATTTGTTTAATTGCTTGCTCAACGATTCTAGATAAATTACTTGGTTTTATATTTAATTTTACTTCTTTAGCTTCAATACTGGAGAGGTCGAGAAGATCATTTATTAAGGTTAATAGAAGATTACCAGCTTGCTTAATTTCAGCTACACTTTCTTTTTGTAATCCTATCAGAGGCTGTTTGACATCGGTTATCATTAGATCGGAATAGCCAATAATGGCATTTAAGGGAGTACGAAGTTCATGGCTCATTTGAGTTAAAAAGGTTGATTTGGCATTATCAGCTTCTTCAGCCCGCTTTCGTTGCTCGATGGACTCTGTGTGGAATTTCTTACTACTAATTAGGTTTTTAACGCGAGCAATAAGCTCTTCTTCAATCAATGGTTTAATTACGTAATCACTGACACCGAGATAAAACAATTCAATTCGACGAGAAATATCATCAAATGCTGTGATAGCGAGGATAGGTATATCCCCCTTTTCATTGTTTAGGCGGCGGATATGGTTGGTGAGTGCCATCCCTGTCATGCCACCTTCTAAAATAATATCAGTAACGACTAAGTCATAGTCATTTTTTAGGTAGGCCTCCCAGGCTTCTTCTGCGGTTGAGAAGGCATCGACTTCTAGACCTCGGCTGGTAAACATCTGAGTAACCATTTTTCTTTGAGATAATGTGTCTTCAATATAAAGTATTCGTCCAGAAATCTGGGCCTGTTGAGAGGTAAACCGGGTGATAAAATTAATTAATTGTTGAAAATCTTTTTTATGGAAGACTTCGGTTAGGCCGGCAGATAAAGCTTTAGCATAGATATGGGGTGATTCTTCTGATGTGAGTAGGACTATAGGTGTATATTGGTAACGGGGTTGCTGTCTAATGAGTTTAGCCAGTTCGATACCATCCATATCCTCTAGGAATAGAGATAAGCAAATAAAATCAACGGTGTTTTGTACCAATATTTCTAATGTTTCAGCAGCAGTTTGGCCATTTAACACCGTCGTTTCGCTAGGCAGTTCATTCAGCGATGAAGCCACTACATCATGAAATAGATTGGAGCTATCGACAATAAGAAATTTCATCAGCTTATATTTATTCTTTTCACTTAATCACACCGAATGGATAATAAGGAAATATCATCCTGCCCATGGTCATCATCGAGATGCTTTAATACGGTCTCTTTTATTGTTGTAAAAAGAACTTCTGGTGGAATCTTATTAATCAATTTTAATAATCTTTCTTCACCATAAAATTCGCCATCAGGACTTTCAGCTTCTGTTAAACCATCACTGTAGGCTAGTAGGTCAATAGGCTCTGGCCATAACCATAAATCGGTTGTAGCATCGAAGGCGGTATCGTTCAAAATACCAATAGCAAGATGCTTTGATTTAAAAGAATGAATAATGGCGCCATGCTTATTAATAGCTAAACTTTCAGGCAGGCCCCCGCACCAGCTTTCAATGGTTTTATGGTTAGGGTTGATTGCAAATACATTGATTGCTACAAAACGGTTTGCAGGTAAAATCTGCTTGGCCAATAGATTTATTTCTCGCATGGTATTAGGTAGGCTAAAGCCTTTTTTAGCGAGAGAGTGAAATGTCTTGGCAATGCTCATGGTGGGAAGTGATGCTGCTAAGCCATGGCCCGTTGAATCAGCAAGCATGACAAATAAGGTGTTATCGGGACTCAGTGATGCAGTAATAAGATCGCCACCAAAATGGCTGTTAGGACAGAGCCAGTATTGTAAACGTTCATTGTTGAGGTCATTAATGCTTAACATTTTATCAGCTAATTGCTTGGCACTTAGATGCTCTTCTTCTAATTCAAATGCTTTTTGTTGATTATCTTTTTGCAGTAAAATAAAGCGTTGCATGGCCTTTATTTTGGCATGAAGAATCGCGAGGTTAATCGGTTTAGCAAGGTAGTCATCAGCGCCTGCTTCAAGACCTAAGATAATGTCTTCTTCACGACTTGAGGCACTTAATACTAGAATGGGTAACCAAATATCATTTTGCAGTGAACGGATATGCTTAATGGCCTCGAGTCCATCCATAATAGGCATATTGATATCGGTTAATAATAAATCGGGTTGGTGCTGTAGGTAGAGATTGATCGCTTCTTGACCATTATTGGCGACAATAGCGCTATGACCGAGCGACACAACGGAGTGCTTCAATAGCTGCTGGCTGGGAATATTATCTTCAGCTATAAGTATTTTGAGTTGCTTGCTCATCGTTCTCCACCAGTAAATTATCGTTATGTTTTTGTTTGTAGATTAATACATCCGCTAAAATTGATTCAAATAAGGGCACTAGCTCAGGATCAAAATGATGGCCGCTTTCTTTGTTAATAAGGATCATTGCCTCCTCAACAGACCAGGCTTTTTTATAAGGGCGCTCAGAGGTTAAAGCATCAAACACATCACAAATAGCACAGATACGCCCTTCTAGCGGTATTTCTTCACCTGAAATACCATAGGGGTAACCACTACCATCCCATTTTTCATGATGTGTTAAGGCAATATTTCGTGCTGTTTTCATTAGCGGCACATCATCACTGCCTGATAACAGTTCATAGCCTCGAATAACGTGAGTTTTCATTATTTCCCATTCTTCAGCATTTAGCTTACCCGGTTTAAGTAGCACATAATCAGGAATCGCTATTTTGCCAATATCATGCATCGGGGCGGCAAGAAAAATAAGCTCAACTTCTGAGTCTGGTAAGCCTTTTGCTATGGCAAGCAGGCGGCTGTATTGACTCATTCTTATAATATGGTTGCCGGTTTCATTATCTTTATATTCTGCTGCTTGGCCTAAACGCTCAATTACTTCATAACGACTTCGTTCTATTTCAGCTGTGCGGAGTTTGACTTTTTGTTCTAATATTTCGTTCTGATTACGAAGTTGAGTATGCAGCAAGCGAACTTCAAGGATATTGTGGATTCGTTGTAGTACTTCTAAACGATCAAAGGGTTTGGTTAGAAAGTCCTTGGCACCAATTTCTAGAGATCTTACCCGAGTATCTTTAGTTAATTCTGCTGTAAGCACTAAAATAGGTAAATAGTCATCGGTAATCGCTTCATTAAGTAAGGCCATTACTTCAAAACCATCAAGGTGTGGCATGCGAATATCAAGTAATAAAATATCGATATTATGTTCAAGGAAGAGAGGCACAGCTTCGCGTGAATCGATGGTTGAGAATACATTCTCATAGCCATCTTGTTTGAGGATTTTTTCTAGCAACTTAATGTTAACAATTTGATCGTCAACAATCAGTATATTAGCTGCTTTAGTGTTAATTTCCGTCTGCATGCGATATATCACTAACCCCGTATTCTAATTTGGTTCGAATAGCTAAAAATTATAGCATCAATTTTTAGTTGAGGACGAGCAGGCTTAGTTATTCTGGAGGTAGTCGAAGATTGTTTTTATCATCAATGACTTCGTGATCTATATTGAGAATATCATCATTACCTTCAGCAACATGAATCAGTTGTCCATTGATCTCGGCACCCACAGCCATCTCAAGCAGGTGGTAATACACATTGCCATGGATTTTAGCTTGTGGGGCTAATTCAAGATGTTGTGATGCATAAATATTACCGGTGATGGTACCGTTAATCACCATATTCGGTGCTTTAACTTCACCTTTAAGACGGCCTTGCTCACTAAGAGTCAGCACCGCATTTTCATCTTTAGTGCTGATGTTGCCTGTGATGCTGCCATCAACACGTAAGCCACCACTAAAATTTACATTGCCCTCGATATCTGTATTTTGGCCTATTAAAGTATCAAGTCGGCTTGAATTCTTTTTGCGTTTATCCTTTTTGAACATACAGCACCTTAAGTATTGAGTTATTTAGGCGATAATTGCCATTTAAATTCACGAGTTAGTGTGGTCTTTTTATTCTGTACTAGTGTTACTTTTATGCTGATAGGCAATGCATTTTCATTCAGTTTTATTTGGCCTTCAAGCACTCGAACATGACGTAAATTTAAGTCATGCGATTCTAATTTTTGCTGTTCTATTGTGCCATTATTATCAATACTTAGCACCATGCGGATACTGCCTTGAATGGGCTTATTAATTTTCTTACCTTGGGTGATGACCAGTCGGTAACGAATAAGGTCCGAAGCTTCAGTATCTTGATAGAGTTTTAACTCTTTTATTTGTAATTTACTACTTGTTTGCCCTTGGGTGATAGACTGATAAAAAAGTAGGTCTTTATCCTGTAACAGTTGGCTCTGCTGTAATTCAGCTAAGTTTAGCTGTAATTGTTCAATGGTGGCTTGCTGAATGGCTATTTCAGAGCGCTGTTGAATAAGGTGAGTCTGTAAGCTGTTATTTTCCTGTTCAAATATCTGCGCTTGTTGTTGTTTGTCTTGAGCTACCTGTTCAAGCTGAGCACTTTTACTTTTTAACGCCTGAAATTCTTCATTATCGGTACAACTAATCCACCACTGAATAAGAAAACCAGCGAATACGGCAATAATAACCATGAGTACGCTACGATACGGCTTTGGTTGGTGAATAATGTGTTTAGCTAATGATGACATTATGGGTTATGGCAGTGCGGCAATCAGGTCGATGGCGGTTGATTCTTCAAAGCCAAACATAATATTCATACATTGAACTGCCTGCCCTGATGCACCTTTAACTAAATTATCGATAACAGATAAAATCACCACTGTATCACCGCCTTTAGGCTGGTGAACGGCAATTCGACAGGTATTGGCTCCTCGAACACTACGTGTTTCTGGATGAGAGTTCGCAGGTAATACATCTACAAATGGCTCGTCAGCATAATGCTGCTCAAATAAGGACTGTAAATCGACGTCTTTTGTTAAGCGGGCATATAAGGTGGCATGAATACCGCGAATCATTGGGGTTAAATGAGGCACAAAGGTGAGTTTAACCTCACTATCTGTGACGCGGTTTAAACCTTGTTCTATTTCAGGCAAGTGACGATGGCCTGATACCGCATAGGCTTTCATATTTTCAGATGATTCAGAAAATAATGCACCGACAGAAGCCTTACGACCAGCACCACTAACCCCTGATTT
>NVVP01000005.1 GCA_002402245.1 Gammaproteobacteria bacterium
TATACTATGGGCAACTTATTTTATGTGGTCTTTATGCTAGCTTATATTATCAGAAGAATTTTATATGCATTTCCTATTTTACTAGGCGTTAATGCACTAACTTTCGCCTTGTTTTTTATGGTCAATACACCGGATGATATGGCCAGAATGCAATTAGGTGAAAAATACCTAACGCAAGAATCTGTCGATGCATGGAAGCAAGAGCGAGGCTATGATAAATCACTATTATGGAATAGCGAACAATCAGGTTTATCCAAAGTAAGTGATACGATTTTTTTCGATAAATCCTTAAGCCTATTTAAGTTTGATTTTGGTCGAGCAGATGATGGCCGAGATATTTCTGCAGATATAAGCATGCGAATGTGGCCCAGTCTAGCGATAGCCGTGCCTATTTTTGTGGTCGGTTTATTAACTAATATTACCTTTGCATTATTAATGGTCTTTTTCCGTTCCACTTATATTGATCTTGCCGGTGTTATTCTTTGCGTAATCATTATGTCGATTTCAGGGCTTTTTTATATTATTGGTGGCCAATTTTTATTGGGGAAATTGATGCAGTTGGTGCCCATCTCAGGTTATGGCGAAGGCTTTAGTGCCATTAAGTTTCTCATTCTTCCTATTATTATTGGTATTGTGTCGGGTATTGGAGCCGGCTCTCGTTGGTATCGCACTTTATTTTTAGAAGAAATATCCAAAGATTATGTACGTACAGCACGGGCAAAGGGCTTATCAGAGATTCAGGTATTATTTAAGCATGTGTTAAAAAATGCCATGATTCCTATATTAACGGGTGCGGTAGTGGTACTACCTAGCTTATTTATGGGCAGTTTAATTTTAGAATCTTTCTTTGGTATTCCCGGTTTGGGAAGTTACACTATTGATGCGATTCAAGCTCAAGACTTTGCTATTGTACGTGCCATGGTTTTTTTGGGTTCAGTACTTTATATTATCGGTTTAGTATTAACCGATTTATCTTATACCTTAGTAGATCCACGAGTGAGCTTAAATGACTGATGAATTACGCCAGTTGGCGTTAGAGTGTTTATTAATTAGTGACCCATTAGAAAAAGTAAAACAGACTCAATTACTCTATCCACGTTGGCAAGCAGGCGAACTATCACTATCAGGCGATAAAATAGCGGTTCCGGATGTACCTGGACTGCCGGATAAACCTGAGCTGGTTGAAGCGAGAGATTTACCACGCAGACGCAATAGTGCTGACACAGGTAACGCTACTTTAATTCATGCGATTACCCATATTGAGTTCAATGCGATCAATTTAGCATTGGATGCAGTGGCTCGGTTTGAAGGTATGCCCGAACAATTCTATAGCGATTGGGCAAGAGTGGCATTTGAAGAGTCTCAGCATTTTGTTTTATTACGTGAGCATTTAGTTACATTAGGTTATGACTACGGTGACTTTCCTGCACATAGTGGCATGTGGGATATGGCAAGAAAAACACACCATGATTGTTTAACTCGAATGGCTTTAGTACCTCGGGTACTAGAAGCTAGGGGATTAGATGTCACCCCTAAAATGATGAATAAATTACGCGGTGGAGGTGAACATCGTGCTGTTGAAATTTTAACCATTATTTTAGAAGAAGAGATTGGTCATGTGAAAATTGGTACACATTGGTTTAATTACCTGTGTGAGCAACGAGGTGTTGATCCCTTCGTGACCTTTAAAGATCTATTAGATAATTATTTTTCAGGTCAGTTACGCGGGCCTTTTAATCATGAAGCGCGTAAATTAGCTGATTTTACTGATGCTGAAATGGACTTATTAGAAGGAAAAAATAGCTAAGCTGAGGGTATTAACTGTAATTGTTTGGCTGTAATCACAGCTTGAGTTCTATTCTCAGCATGCAGTGCATGTAAAATAGCACGCACATGCAGTTTAACCGTGTGTTCACTTAAGTCTAAGTTCAGTGCAATACGTTTATTTGATTCACCTTGGCACAGTAGGCTGAGCACATCATGTTGGCGAGGAGTGAGCTCGGTCTTATCAAGTGATGTTTCCGGCGTCGGAGTGCTGTCATAGTTAGGGTGAATTGAAATACCACTACTTAACATCAATTTAATGGCATTAAGCATGTCATCACTTTTCATTGACTTAGACATATAACCTAATGCCCCCGCTTTGAGTGCCCGCTGTGAGTCTTCCGGGTTATTGGATGACGTTACGACAATGATCGGTGTATTAGGGTGCTCAGCGGACAATTGCGCAATTCCATCATAATAACTTAAGCCTGGCATATTCAAATCAACCAGTATTAAGCCCCAATCATTCTCTGTTTGGGCCAATTTAAGAAGCTCGGTATAACTGCTGGAGATATGTAYTTCTGTAGGCTCATCTAAGCGTTGTAACAAGATTGAAAGTGCATCTCGGTAAAGCTCATGGTCATCGGCAATAATAATTTTCATTTGGGAATAATAGAACAAATTTAGACGTAGAGGTATTCTTAGTTGCAATGAATAGCCCAAAATTAAATTTACACTTATTATTTAAAGATAAACAAATTCGCCTGCAAGCCGTGTTGGCGTTATTTATCTTAGCTATCGGTTTTTCTCTGTCATTAGCGGGTTTTGTTGAATTGCAAAGTGTGGCTAATGAGCGACTGTACCTGCAAAAACAGCAATATACTGCCGAACGGATCAAGCAAATTCAAACCAACTTGGATATTTCATTAGACTCTTTAGATGATGTTGCTGCGCTTTATCTTGCAGCAGGACAGGTCTCGCAAGCACAACTGGCCAGTTATCTTAGTTCTGATACCAAATATCACTCTGGCACCGTGGCCTTGGGCTGGGCTCCTCGAGTATTAGGCAAAGATATTAGTCAATTTGAAGATCGGGTCAGGCAAGAAGATTCTGGTTTTCATGTTTATGAGATTACCGGCCATGGCATGCCCAGTGCTGCCAGTGGTGATAAAACGGTCTATCCCATTCAGTTYATTATTTCACCCTCAGCAGGCAGTATGAAAGCCGGGTTAAATATTGCCTCAATTGCATCACGCCAAAGAGTAATGAAAAAGGCTGAACGCATTCAATCAACCGCAATAACGCAACGACTTTCACTTTATGCGGGTAAGCGTCAGTTTTATGGTTTTCAAGCATTACACCCCATTTTTAATAGTAATGATTTAGGCCAGGAGTTAATGGGCTTTGTTGTCGGTGTATATGATATTGAATCATTAATTGAAGATGTGTTTGCGGCTGATGATAATAAGGTCGATATCGCCTTGTATGATGCCAATACATTAAGTCAGCAACTGTTATATTCATCTAGCGATAGCTTAACAAGCGTGGAGGATATTGTCGGGCTTGATCAGTCTTATTGGACATATACACTCAAAGTAGCCGATCAGCAGTGGATTGTAGCGGCATTTCCTAATAACAAAAAGGTGATTGGCTCAAGCTCATGGTTACCATATACAGGACTGGTAGTGGGGGGCGTCATAACCTTATKACTGACCTTATATTTATTTATATCGTTAATTAAAACACGCCAGCTAAGTCAGTTATCAACGGACTTAGCGGGTACGGCGACACAATTGGATATGCAAACTAAGTTAAAACGAGAAGCGGATAAGGCTAACCAAGCTAAGTCAGGCTTATTAAGAGCGGCTAGCCATGATTTACGCCAGCCACTGCATACCATTGGTTTGTTGGCCACTCTGTTAAAAACAAGTAGTAATCAGCAGGAACGAGATAAATTAATCGATAATATACAGTCTGCAGTGGAAGCAATGGACTCACTTTTTACGGGATTATTAGATCTTAGTTTATTGGAATCTAATCAATTAGCTGTTCATAAAAAGA
Organism: Gammaproteobacteria bacterium; assembly: GCA_002402245.1. Classification (GTDB taxonomy): domain Bacteria; phylum Pseudomonadota; class Gammaproteobacteria; order Nitrosococcales; family Methylophagaceae. The sequence goes on from NVVP01000005.1 coordinate 3,826, forward strand.
ATTTTTATTTACAAGATATTCTTGATTCTTTAATCCTCGATTTTTCATTACAAGCGAAAGAGAAGGCTGTTGATTTTTCGTGGGTAGACAGTTCTTCATGTGTATTTACAGATAAATCTTTATTAGAACGTATTTTAAGAAATTTACTTAGTAATGCCTTTAGATATACGCCTTCTGGTCGCGTTTTATTAGGCTCCAGACGATTAGCACATCATATTAGAATTTGTATATTTGATACGGGTATTGGCCTAACTAAACACGCACAAGGAAAAATATTTGATGCTTTTTATCGGGAACAACAGGCTCAACAATTAGCAGACCAAGGATTAGGTTTAGGCCTTTCCATTGTGGATGAGTCAGCGAAATTATTGGGTTTGAATGTGGGAGTTAAGTCTGAACATAAGCAAGGTTCACTTTTTTATATAGATGTACCTTATGGTGAGGCCAGCTTGATAGGCGAGGTGATAACCACTACATCGCATACCGTTATTAATAAGACGATATGGCTGATTGAAGATAATGAGGTTATTCGTGATGGCTTACGTCGTATACTGGAACAATGGCAATGTCAGGTTGAAAGCATGGCATCAGGACAAAATCTTAAGAAATTAATGACTTCAACAGATCTTCGCCCAGATATCATTATTGCTGATTATCAACTTGTTAATGAAACAGGTGTTGAGTTAGTTAATCAGATACGTGCATATTATCAACAACAAATCCCCCTAATCATGATGACCGGCACAACGGATATTAATATTCGTGAAAAAATAAGCCAAATATCTGACTGTGAATTTATGCTTAAACCTGTGAAAACAGAAGAGTTAAATCAAGTTCTTAGTCGAATTAATCGCTAACTAATCCTAAAGGATTAATCCCTCATGGGTATTTTTATTATTGTATAGAAGCTGCATAATTTAATTCCACTTATCTGAAATGGAATTAAATTATGTTAAATACTCTACTTAAAACAACAGTATCCGCTGGTTTATTTGCGGTGGCATTAACAAGCACTGCAGGTGATTTAACGGTAGTGAAAGAAGTCACCGTTAATGCTAGCCCTGAAACAACATGGAAAATGGTAGGTGATTTTAACCATTTAGATGTGTGGCATCCAGTGGTAGTAGCAAGCATCTTAACGCAGGGTAGCAGTCAAGCAGCAGGTGCAATTCGCGTATTAACATTAGGTAATGGCGCTACGATTACTGAAAAGTTAGTGTCTAATAATAATTCATTAAGAAGCTACACCTATGCGATTACAGAATCACCATTACCCATTGCTGATTATGTATCAACAATAACAGTCTCTGCGGCGGCAGATGGCAAGTCAACGGTAGTCTGGAGTTCAAGCTTTGATGCCAATGGCGTCAATGATGATGAAGCCATTAAAACGATTGCTGGCATTTATGATGCAGGTCTTGTCAGCCTAGATAAACATTTTAATAAATAAGTTTAAAGGCCTTGGCCTGCATGAATGCTGAGAAGGAACTTGGCTTTGTGTAGGTCTTTAGGTTTTAGGCAACACTATTTGGAAGCGGGCACCACCTAGAGGACTACGCTCAATCCTAATAGTACCTCGGTAGGCTTCTACAATATCACTCACAATGGCTAAGCCGATACCATGGCCTTCAATCTGCATATCGATACGCTTACCACGCTTTATAATATCCTCTTGAGCATGTTCAGGAATACCATTGCCGTCATCATCAATACGGATATCTACCTCTGTTGAGTTCATTGAAATGAAAATGGATACACTTTCGTTACAATATTTGTAGGCATTTTCTAATACATTACCTAATAACTCATACATATCTCCTTCATCAGCATGAATGAAAATATTATGGGTCATAATAAATTTAGATTTAATATTTTTAGATTGATAAACCTTATCTAAGGTGCGAACAATTTTATGGACTATTTCTCCTAAGGAAATAGGTGACTGTAAACTACTTTGACCTTCTGTGGCTGCACGTTGTAATTGGTAGTCGACCAGTTCAGATAAACGCGATAACTGCTCCGAAGTAGTATCTCGTAATGTGGTATTTTCTGAGGTACTTTCTAATTCCCCCCTAATAACAGCTAAAGGCGTTTTTAAACTGTGAGCAAGATCGGCTAAGGAGTTTTTATAACGTAGGTGACGAGTTTGTTCATGATCAAGCAGGCTATTTATATTCTCTGTCAGCTGGTTCAGTTCTTGAGGGTAATCATCAGATAAACGGCTTCGGTCACCATTTTTAATGGCCTGTAAGTCATAAGCTACTTGATGTAATGGTTTTAAACTCCAGCGAAGGATAGAAGCTTGAGCTAAAAGAAGGATTAAGCCTGTTCCGCCTAACCAGCGCCACAAGCTAAGTTGGAATTCTGCTTTTTCATGTACAACGGAATCAAGATCTTCTGCGATATCGAGAGTGTAAAAATACTCATCGCCTAACTCGGTTTCCCAAACGACACCATAAGCAAGGCTTAATAAATCACTGCCATCATTTAACGAAATAGTGGCGAGTAGTTCATGATTTACGCCGGGGTATTGAGATAAAGGCAAACTAATATCTAGCATGGACTTAGAGCGCCAAATTATTTTTCTACCATTACTAATTTGAGCGTATAAACCTGAATTTGGAATAGATAGTTTAGGTTCGGCAATATCATCAGGCATGCTGACAAAACCAGAGTTATCGAATTTTGCAGCCATTAAAAGACTGTACATATAATTTTTTAACTGTTTCTTCTGTGCACTATCAGCACTGGATTGGAAAGCATTATTCAGACTAATGGCAGATAAGCTTAGAAAGGCCGTTAATACTAGACTAACCGCCAGAATAAGACGTTGGCCAAGAGAGAGACGTTTAATTATCACGGACTAAAGTAAACCGATAACCTCGGCCCCGTAAAGTTTCAATAATATTTAATGTTTTATCTGGATCTAACTTATTGCGTAGTCGCTTTATAAAGACCTCGATGACATTACTATCTCGGTCATGATCTTGTTCATAAATATGATCAGTGAGCTCTGTTTTAGAGATGACTTTACCTGCATGTAACATAAGGTAATGTAGCAGCTTGTACTCATAAGCCGTTAATTCTACAGCCTTATCATCATTAAGTACTTCTTGGCTAGCAGGGTTTAGGCTAATGGGTGAGCAACTTAATGTTGAACTTGCCCAACCAGAAGCACGGCGAGCAAGGGCATTTATTCGGGCTAATAGTTCTTCAAAATGAAAGGGTTTGACCAGATAATCATCGGCACCAGACTCTAAACCTTCCACTTTATCTTGCCAGCGCCCCCGTGCGGTTAGGATAAGAATTGGAAACTCTTTTCCTTCCGCGCGTAATTGTTTAATCAGATCTAAGCCTGGTAATTTTGGTAAACCTAGGTCGATGACGGCAAGATCATAGTCATACTCCATTCCGAGATAAAGACCTTCTTCACCATCTTTAGCCGCATCAACAGTAAGGTTTTGTTTTTTCAGCTGCTGAGTAATTTGTTCACGTAAATGAACTTCGTCTTCGATAACTAAAATACGCATAATTTAATTGGGTTCATGGCCTGTATTTGGATCTAATTTATAGATTTTATTTTACCATCATCACCTAATACTTTATATATTGAATAAAGGACTTTTATGGCGACTATTCTCTTTGACTACCGAAGAGTAGCTACTGAAAAAAGAGCACTGTAGTAATAGATACTAACCGTAGCTTATGATTAATGTTCATATCCTTCTCCGGTTTAGATTACCTCTCTTCTTTAAATGAGAAGAGAGGTGAAACCTGAATGTATAGCTCAGCGGTATGAATGATGAATGGGGCGCACAGTGACTTCAACTGGAATATAACGACCTGGATGTTGCTTCATTTCAGTGGTGTAAGAACGTCCTTGATAGTGGTAGGTCACATTATAGGCATCGATACGGTTTTCATGATGATAGCGGTGACTGACACGGCAGTCAGGCTGACGGTTTGAGTTATGAGGTTGATAAGAGTTTGAATGGCCTAAATCTCGGCCTACGGAGCCACCCAATAACGTGCCGGCAATAGTCATGACTGTTTTTCCACTACCCCCCCCGAATTGATTACCAATGACACCGCCTATAAGTCCCCCCGTAATGGTGCTAGTATAAGATTTATGATGTTGGTTATTTTGTTGATGACGCTGATATGAACAATCATGTTGTGGGTTTTCAACACGAACAGTTCGGTAAATAGGTTCTACATGGGTAACACGTGCACGTTCTTCAAATTGTGAGGAGCGATGATGGTCACTTCGAGCAATCACATTGCTTGATGATAGCGCTAATAATGAAACTAAACTCGTGGTAATGAATAATTTTTTCATAATAGTGTTCCTCTATTGATGTTGACTTTAGATTAAAGCTAATCAACTGAACGGAAGCTGAATGAAATAATATTGCGGAATTAAGTGTTATTTAAGTAGCTGACAAAATAACGCAAGTCATTGATTTTTATTTATTTATTTTCGTTTATACTTTTATTGTTAAGAAAGGTAAAACATGGTTATTGATGATAATGTCAAGTTTTACCGAACAATTAAAAATATTACTTTAATGTTATTTAAAATAATATTTTCAATAAACTGGACATTTGGGCTTTCTGAATTCGATTAAATTACTTATGATAGGACAAAAGGGAATTAAGTTTGTTTTATATAGTGACAAGGTTGTCCAAAGTAGTCTTCCTTGTAATTATATTTTTTTACACGTGTCTTGAAATGGAAGTCTATTGTGCAAAATAAAGATATCTTGCTATTAACCACTGACGAAACGGCAAACACCGTTATTACTGATTTGGATTCATGGGGGTTTGGCTATGAGCTGTCATCCTCTTTAAACCAAGCCTTTTCTTTGTTAATGCAGGCTGCGGTTTACAAAAAACACTATCAAATTTTATTAGTTGAACAGGCATCTATTGAGGATATTGGTCCCGAAGCCTTTTCTAAGATGATTAATAAAGAACATGAGCTAAATGGTCTATCCTTAGTCTTGCTTAATTCTGCCGAAAGTAAAACATACCAGCCTTTTTATACTGCGGTACTTGAAAACCTAAATAATACCGATTTGTTATTTAAAAGCATTCAGATGGCGCAAGGCCTCAATTCTGAAGCCAAACAAATTCTAGCATTATCAGAACATTTTTCTGCACATTCTCATTCATCTTCACACTCATTAAGTATTCTGATCGCAGACGATCAGCATGTTAATTTGAAAATATTAGAACGAATTCTGTTCCATGCGGGCCATCATTGCTTGCTTGCAAAAACGGGTCAACAGGCGCTCGATATCTTAATTCGAGAAGGAGAATCATTGGATATTGTTATTTTAGATATGCATATGCCTGATCGTAGTGGCCTTGAGATCGTTCAAGCGATGAAATATATCCATCCGGATAAACACTTACCTACTATTATGCTCACTGCAGATATGACTCTTGAGGCAAAAAGTAAGTGCTTGAATGAAGGGGTTAATGTATTTTTAACGAAACCTATCGACGCGAAAGTATTATTAGAAAATATTAGTGCTTTGGCCCTGAGTAAAGGTAAAAAAATACAGCATGATGATTCACTATGGATAGATAAGCAGGCGATAAACTCCTTGAGTCAGCTAGCCAATGGCCAACGATTTCTGAATCAAGTTATTGATACATTTAAGACTAGTTCTGCCAGAAATATGGCGACGATTAAAGAAGCAGTACATAATGATTATTATCATTACTGCGAGAGCTTGCATTCATTAAAAGGTGCTGCAACCGAATTAGGAGCCAGTAAGTTAGCGGCTTTATGTTTTCAGGCTGAACAATTTAAAGAATATGAAATTGGCAGTCGAGCACTCATTACATTTGTTGATGACATCGAAGCAGCGCTTAAAAATACTATCAGCTCATTAGACGACAACTTTTTAGAGCCAGGAGCCAATAAGAACTACTCTTAGCATTTGTCCCATTGTTTATCTAAGCGTTTGGCTGAGATCGGGTAAGCGGTTTTAATCGACTGGGCAAATAATGATATTCGAAACTCCTCAATCATCCAGCGGTATTGTTGAAATTGCGCCGATGAATTGTTGTTTACATTATTTAAGTAACGCTGCCAATGTGGTGCAACTTCATTCATCCATTGCCTATCACGGGTCGGATCGGTTTTAATTTTATCTAAACGATGACCAATAGCTTGGAAATAGAGTGGTAAACGCTTCAGTGCTTCATCAGGCGTATGATGAATAAAACCTTGATGAATAAGGTAATTCAGTTGTTGTTTAATTTCTTTGATGGCGTTAAGTGCAGTGATTGGCATATTGCCTGACATGCGTTTTGCAATGGCATGATATTCAGCTAAAGGTTGGGCGATTTGTTTCGCTAATTCTGTCGCTGTTAAGATTAGTTCACTACGCTTATCTTTTAAACGTTGCTCAAAGGCTTGTTTATCGCGAATAGGCGTTTGCTCAAGAATGAAACAGCGATCAAAAGCGACATCAATTAAATCTGTTTTAAGTTGTTCACTTAAGGTGATTTTATTATCAATTTCTACTTTACCAAAAGGGGCAGGGGAGACATTAAGGTAATGCATACACATAGTTTGAATATTAGGTAGTTGCTTACGCAAATATTTAACCGCATCGGACTCTGCCAACATAAATAAACGACGTAAACCTTTTGAGCTAAATTCGGCCGCTTGTTTTTGTGTATCCATCAAGGTTAAATCAACTGAATCACCCTTATCTACTAGAGTAGGGTAAGCAGTCATTTCTAACCCATTTTGTTGCAAGGTAATACTTTCTGGTAAGTCCTCAAATGACCACGAGCTTAAGCCTTTTTTCTCATATTTACTATCGGGGATTTGTCTAAAACTGGCTGCTGCTTCTGTTGCCCATTGTTGCTTTAGTTTATTTAAGTCTCGGTCTTCATCAATGACTTTGCCATCTTCATCGACTAGGCGAAAGTTCATCTGCAAATAATTAGGTAATTCAGTTAAGTTCCAATCAGAAAGCGCAATATCAACCCGTGTTTGTTGACGCAGGGTATCACTAAGCGCACTTAGTAAGCTGCCCGATTCCGGCGACATCTGTTTTAAACAGTTATCTGCAAAGGTCGGTACTGGAATAAAGTGGCGGCGTTGTGTTTTAGGTAGGCTTTTAATTAAAAAGATTACTTTATCGCGTAATAAGCCTGGCACTAACCATTCATAACGCTCAGCATTGGTTTGATTAAGTAAAGATAAGGGAATGGTTTGGGTTATACCATCATGTTCTTTACCAGGTTCAAAATGATATTCCAAAGAAAGAGGCACTAAATTAACTAAGATCTGATCGGGAAAGGCATTTTCAGTCACATGTTCAGCTTGATGATTCATCAAGTCATCACGGTTTAAAAATAACAGTTTAGGGGTTTCTTTTTCTGCTTTTTTACGCCATTTATCAAAACCAGCACCGTTTATAATGCTGTCAGGAATATGTTGTTTATAGAACTCGAATAACACTTCATCATCGACTAAAACATCACGACGACGAGATTTTTGTTCAAGTTGTTCAATGCTTTGGATTAAATCAATATTGTGTTTGAAAAAAGGTGCTCGACAAAACCAGTCACCTTGAACTAATGCATCCCGGATGAATATCTCATGAGATAACACAGGGTCAATAGGACCATAATGTACGCGCCGACGGGCCACAATAGGCAGGGCATATAAAGAAATGCGTTCATAAGCCACTACTTGGGCAGGTTTCTTTTCCCAATGTGGATCTGAATATTGTTTACGGACTAAATCACCGGCTACAGCTTCAACCCATTCAGGTTCAATTTTGGCGACAATACGTGCATATAAACGACCTGTTTCGACCAACTCGGCGGCCATGATCCATTTAGGGCCTTTTTTATGTAAGGCTGATCCTGGGAATATCTTAAGCTTGAGATTTCGTGTGCCGGTATATTCGGTTTTCTCTGTTTTGACGGCAATATTACTTAATAGGCCGGAGAGTAGAGCCTGATGAATTTCTTGATAATCAGCTGCGATTTGATTGGGTTTAAAGCCCATCTGAGTGACTTGCACATGCAGTTGCTGATGAATTTCATGCCATTCACGTAAACGCATAAAGGACAGGAAATGCTCTTTACAGTATTTACGTAGTTTATTTTGAGACAGGTGTTTTTTCTTGTCGTGATAAAGCGCCCATAATTTAAGAAAGGCGATAAAGTCAGAGCGTTCATCTTTATATTTACTATGTGCTTCATYAGCAGCATGTTGTTTATCCATCGGTCGTTCACGAGGATCTTGAATGCTTAATGCACTAGCAATAATGAGTATTTCAGTTAAGCAATTACGCGTTTGAGCAGATAGCACCATGCGGGCAATACGAGGATCAATAGGTAATTTAGCTAATTGGCGGCCGGCATCGGTTAATTTACGTTGTTTATTAACTGCACCGAGTTCTTCTAATAATCTAAAACCATCATTGATCATCTTATCCGGTGGCGGATTGATAAATGGAAATTTATGAGGCTCACCTAGTCTCAGTGATGCCATTTGTAGAATCACTGAGGCTAAATTAGTGCGTAAAACTTCTGGATCAGTAAACGCTGGGCGATTGCTAAAGTCATCTTGATCATAAAGACGAATGGCAATACCGGCAGCCACACGACCACAACGGCCAGAACGTTGGTTAGCGCTCGACTGTGATACTTTTTCTATCGGTAGACGCTGCACCTTATTACGCACACTATAACGGCTGATACGGGCGAAACCAGGATCAACAACATAGCGAATCCCCGGTACTGTTAGCGACGTTTCTGCAACATTTGTGGCTAGTATAATTCGTCGGTGAGGACCCGTTTTAAATACACGGTTTTGTTCTACGGCTGATTGACGTGCAAGCAAGGGTAGTATTTGTGTATTGGGTGGATGATGTTTACGCAAGGCTTCGGATACATCTCGAATATCACGTTCACCTGATAAGAAGACTAAAACATCACCTCGACCTTCTTTACACAGTTCATCAACGGCTTCAACAATACCGCGAATCATATCGTAATCACGTTGCTCGTCATCATCACCAGCAGGTGGTCTGTAACGTAGTTCAACAGGGAAGGTACGTCCAGTAACTTCAATAACAGGCGCATTATTAAAGTGTTCAGAAAAACGTTTTGTATCGATCGTCGCCGAAGTGATAATAACTTTTAAATCAGGGCGTTTGGGTAATAATTGTTTTAAGTAACCGAGTAGAAAGTCGATATTTAAACTACGCTCATGGGCCTCATCAATAATAATAGTATCGTATTGATTAAGAAATTTATCATTTTGAGTTTCAGCTAATAAAATACCATCAGTCATCAGCTTGATATAACTTTTGTCCGCTTTGACTTGATCGTGGAAGCGGACTTTATAGCCAACAATATCACCCAGTTCAGACTTTAACTCTTCAGCAATACGGGTGGCGACAGTACGTGCCGCAATACGGCGAGGTTGGGTATGACCAATTAAGCCCGCAACGCCTCGACCCAATTCAAGACATATCTTGGGTAATTGGGTTGTTTTACCTGAGCCTGTTTCACCACTGAGAATAATGACTTGATTGTCTTCAATCGCTTTGCTTATTTCTACTCGGCGATCAATAACGGGTAGTTCATTTTCAAATGTCGGTATAGGAAGGTTTTTACGACGAAGAGCACATAACTCAACAGACTTAGTGATGGACTGTTCTAAACGGTTAAGTTGATCGGGCTTGATCTCTTCTTGTTTACCAAGCTGATGTAAGCGTCGGCGTAAAGAATGTTGATCAGCCAGCATAGCCAGTTTTATTTTCTGTTCGAGTTGGGCAAGTGTTTTTTTCAAAATAGTGCTTGAGGTGAAGGAATAAAGTTAATTAAATAATCTAATGGTTAAATGAAACTGAATTAGGAAAGCTTATATATAGTGAAGGTGTTTTTTTAACAGCCACTATTATTAATACTGCCATCAGGCATTGTAGTATTGCAAAATTTAACTCCACGTAAAATCGTATCTTTAAATATTGCTCCAGTGAGGTTTGCATCGGTCAAATCCGCAAAATTTAATTTAGATTCGGTAAAGTTAACTCCCTTTAAATTACTACCCATTAAAAGCGAGTAATCAAGTAATGCTTGCGAAAGGTTAGCATTTTCAAAGTTTGAACCCTGGACTCTTGAGCGGGTAAACCAAGCGCCTACTAGTTTGGCATCACTTAAGTTAATACCTTTTAATAAGGCTTCACTTAAATCAGCGCCAGTGAGGTCTTGGCCATGTAAATCAGCATTTTTTAAATTACAGTGATGACAGATATTGGTTTCACTTAAACGGTCGAGATAAATCTTATCTGCTGAAAAAGCAATACTTGTCATTAATAAACTGAAGATAATTAATGCAGATTTCATGGTTACTCTCCTGAATTAAGCGGCTGATTCCACTGTGCGCTAAAAAAATGGTCAGTCAATGGATGACGTTCTCTTTGTTTAAGTTCTCGCTCTAACTGCTCACCGTTGAGGCTATCAAGAGGAGCTGGGTGACCTATCGCAATCATAGCCCAACATTCAATCTCATCTGGTAAGGAGAAGGTGAGTCTTAATTTATCACTGTCATAACCGCCCATTTGGTGCGACATTAAGCCGAGTGACGTGGCTTGTAGACATAAGCTGATACTTGCTGCGCCAGTATCATAACCGACCCAACGATTATCACTACCGTTATGGCTGAGGGTTTTCACTGATGCAGCTAAAATGAGTAAAGGCGCATGTTGAGCCCATTCTTTATTACCGGGTGAAAGAGTATCTAAGGCTTGTTGCCATGCCGATTTATCTTGTTCTCGGTTCCAAATGATAAAACGCCAAGGTTGGTCGCCATAACATGAAGGAGCCCAACGAGCCGCTTCACATAAGGAGACAATATCTTCATTACTAATGAGCATAGAAGGGTCAAAGGCTCGACCACTCCAACGCTCGGCAATTACTTTTTCTATTTTTTGATCGGTAATGGCTGGTTTTTCAATCATATTGGTTTATTTTTTAGGTAGTTGAATGACAGGTTCTTTAGCTGCGCGATAAAATGCGGCAATATGACCGATGCTCATGATGACATTCGCACTAGATTTAAGCGCAATCTCATCAATCATGGCATTACGTTCTGCCTTCTCTAAACCTGATACACGCACTTTAATTAGTTCGTGTTGCTCAAGTGTTTTGTCAATTTCAGCAAGAACTGTTTCAGTTAAGCCTTTGTTACCAATCATTACGACGGGTTTGAGTGGATGCGCCAATCCTTTTAAATAGCGTTGCTGTACTTTATTAACGGCCATGAAGCGTGTTACCTGTTATCGATTAAGGTTAAAATATGGGGTAATTATATCAGGATACCTTCACCCCCTCATGACAAAACATAAGTTTACCGTTACCGCTGCACGTGGAATGCTGCCTTTATTAGCCACAGAGTTGGTTGAAATGGGAATTAAAGATACCAAGCAAGAGCAAGGTAATATCCGTTTTATCGGCACATTGGAAGATGCTTACCGCGTCTGTTTATGGTCTCGCGTGGCGATTCGGGTATTGATGCCCATTGCCCATTTTACAGCCAAAACAACGGATGAACTATATCAAGGGATTCACGATCTACCTTGGGAAGATCATATTGATGCGCAAGATTCGACCATTGCAGTTGATTTTAATAGCTTTCGTTCTAAAATTCATCACACACAATATGGTGCCCAACGTGTAAAAGATGGCATTGTTGATCGTTTTCGGGAACAGACGAATGAGCGTCCTTCAGTTGACTTACACCAGCCGGATTTACGCATCAATGTTTACCTTAAAAATAACCAAGCTATTGTCAGTATCGATTTGTCGGGTGAAAGCCTACACAAACGCGGCTACCGAGTTGAAACAACCCAAGCACCTTTAAAAGAACATTTAGCTGCGGCTATATTAATTACTGCGCAATGGCCTCGTTTAGCAAAATTAGGCTGGGGATTGATTGATCCAATGTGTGGTTCGGGTACCATTTTAATTGAAGCCGCTATGATGGCCGCCGATATTGCTCCAGGTATGAATCGTGATTATTTTGGCTTCTTATATTGGAAGCAACATGATGAAGATATCTGGAAAGGTTTAAAAGCAGAAGCTGAACGCCGTCGACATAGTGGTTTGGCCCGCCTACCGATGATTTCAGGTGGCGATATGGATGCACGCGCTGTTGAAGCTGCATCGGCCAATATTGCAGAAATGGGCTTGTCTGAACGAATTAACATTGAACAACGTGAATTATTGGATTGGCCTTCACAAGCAAGTTCATTACCGACTAGTGGTTTAGTAGTATGTAACCCTCCGTATGGTGAGCGTATGGGTAATGTATCGGAATTGCATTACCTGTATGAAAGTTTAGGTAATATTGTCAGTGAATCACTGCCTGCATGGCGCACAACCATGATTACTGATAATGAAAGTCTGGCTCAATACACCGGTTTAACCGTATTTGATTCGACGCCATTTGATAATGGACCGATTCCTTGTCAGGTTGTATGTTTCCGTGCGCCTCGTCCAGTATCAAGTCGTGCCCAAGTGAATAATGAAGTGGTTGAGCAACAAGATAGTCTTGTTGTGGAACAGCAAGATAGTGACGTTCAGCCTCAACAAGACCTTGAATTATCTGAAAATGCAGAAATGTTTGCTAATCGCTTGAAAAAGAATTTAAAGCATTTATCGAAATGGGCTAGAAAAAATAAAATTGAATGTTACCGCTTATATGATGCTGATTTGCCAGATTATGCTGTAGCCATTGATCTTTATGGTGAGCATGTACATGTTCAAGAATATGCGCCACCTAAAACGATTGATGCAACAAAAGCCATCCAACGTTTGAATGATGTGATGCAAATTATTCCTCAAGTACTTAATGTACCGGCTAATAAAGTAGCGTTGAAATTAAGAAAAAAACAACGTGGCACGCAGCAATATGAAGCGCAAGCATCACAAAAACAACGGACTAAAGTCACTGAATCAGGCTTAAGTTTTTGGCTTAATTTGACTGATTATTTAGATACCGGTCTATTTTTAGACCATCGTATTACTCGTCAAATGATTGCTGAGAAAGCACAGGGACAAGCCTTTCTTAATTTATTCGCCTATACCGGTTCAGCAACGGTTTATGCCGCAGCAGCTCAGGCTGAGTCAACCACAACCGTTGATATGTCGAATACCTACCTTGAGTGGGCACAAGAGAATATGGCCTTAAATGGTTTGACGGCTGAGAAGCATCGATTTATCAGAGCAAACTGTTTGGAGTGGTTAGAAACAGCACAACAAGCACCTGAGAAATATGGGCTTATCTTTTTAGATCCGCCTACATTCTCAAACTCGACCCGAATGGAAGGGGTATTTGATATTCAACGTGATCATGTATCACTGATTAAAATGACTGCGGCTTTATTAACTAAAGGCGGTACATTGTTCTTTTCAACCAATCGACGTGATTTTAAAATGGATAATAAGGCCTTATCAAGCTTAAATATTACTGATATTAGCCATGCTACTTTGCCGAAGGATTTCGAGCGTAATCCTAAGATTCACTACTGCTGGACTATCAGCAAGGCATAAAGTTGGAAGTGTTCAGCTCCTTACCATCATGTAAGGAGCTGAATATTTATTGAACTTATTGCTTATATAAGTGCTGAACGTTGTTGTTGAAGCTGAACAAGTGATTGTTCAAATTCAGTTAATTTATCACGTTCTTTTTGAACCACTTCAGCAGGTGCTTTAGCCACATAATTATCGTTACTTAGCTTGCCAGAAGATTGTTTGATAATCTTCTCTAACTTAATGATTTCTTTATCAAGACGCTGAACCTCAGCTTCTTTATCAATTAAACCTTCAAGTGGAATTAAGATTTCCATTGTACCGACCATTGCGGTTGATGCGGCTGGAGCTTCACCTTCCAATAGCTCAATTTTCTCAAGGTTGGCTAAACGACTTAAGAAGTCATGATTAGCTTCCAAGCGAGCTAGATCTTCAACATTACTATCCTTTAATAAAACAGGTAGTTGCTTCTTAGGCGGAATATTCATTTGTGAGCGAATAGAACGAATGCCGGTTACAAACTCCATTACCCATTGCATATCAGCAACTGCTTGCGGATCAATTTGACTAGGATTAGCAACAGGGAAAGCTTGATTCATAATGGTTGAACCTGTTTTACCTGCAAGCGGTGCAACGGTCTGCCAAATCTCTTCAGTGATAAACGGCATAATAGGGTGGGTAAGGCGTAATACGGCTTCTAGCACACGTACTAATGTGCGACGAGTACCGCGTTTGGCTGCTTCAGAAGATTCATCGCTATTTAGAATAGGTTTAGATAGCTCTAAATACCAATCACAGTAGTTATTCCAAATAAAGTCATAAATACCTTGAGCGGCATGATCAAAACGGTATGATTCAATTGCTTCAGTGACTTCTTGCTCAGTTGTTTGTAAGCGCGAGATGATCCAACGATCAGCAAGACTTAATTCAACGTCATCATTATCAATACCGGTATCAAAGTCTTCGGTATTCATTAATACATAACGCGCCGCATTCCATAATTTATTACAGAAGTTACGGTAGCCACCAATACGATTCATATCAAAGTTGATATCACGGCCCGTGGTGGCAAGTGAGGCAAAGGTAAAGCGCATAGCATCAGTACCGTGAGCTTCAATGCCTTCAGGGAATTCTTTACGGGTGGCTTTTTCGATTTTAGCGGCTAATTTAGGCTGCATCATGCCAGTAGTACGTTTTTTTACTAATGACTCTAAATCGATACCATCAATAATATCAATTGGATCTAAAACATTACCTTTAGACTTGGACATTTTTTGACCAAGCGAATCACGTACTAAGCCATGGATGTAAACCTCTTTAAACGGGACATCATCCATGAACTCCAAGCCCATCATTATCATTCTGGCTACCCAGAAAAAGATAATATCGAAACCGGTTACTAATACACTGCTTGGATACCATGTTTTTAATGCTTGCGTATCTTCAGGCCAGCCCAGTGTTGAAAATGGCCATAGAGCAGAGGAGAACCACGTATCTAATACATCTTCATCTTGGCGTAGAATGATGTCATCAGACAAATTGTTTTCAGACCTGACGGCAGCTTCATCATGAGCAACATACACATTGCCTTGCTCATCATACCAAGCAGGAATACGGTGTCCCCACCAGATTTGACGTGAAATACACCAGTCTTGGATTCCATCCATCCAGTTGTAAAAGGTTTTATCCCAATTACCTGGAACAAATTTAATTTTACCTTGCTGCACTGCTTTTACAGCAGGTCCAGCTAGTTTATCTGCTTTTACATACCATTGGTCAGTGAGTAACGGCTCGATAACAGCGCCACTACGATCACCGCGAGGCACCATTAAAGTATGCTCTTTAATGCTTTCTAATAAACCTAAAGCATCTAAATCTTCGACAATGACTTTACGTGCATCATAACGATCTAAGCCGCGGTACTTCTCTGGAGCTTCATCATTAATAGCAGCATCAAGCGTTAAGATATTAATCTTCTCAAGATTATGACGTTGACCCATTTCAGCATCATTAAAATCATGAGCGGGGGTTATTTTTACACAACCAGTACCAAATTCAGGATCAACATAATCATCGGCAATAATAGGGATTTCACGGCCTACTAAAGGCAGAGTAATTGTTTTACCAATGAGGTGCTTATAACGTTCATCATCAGGGTGAACGGCCACGGCACTATCACCTAGCATTGTTTCTGGACGGGTAGTGGCAACCACTAAATGGCCGCTACCATCTGTAAGTGGATAGCGGAAGAGCCACATATGACCGGCTTCTTCTTCAGATAACACTTCGAGATCAGAAACGGCAGTATGCAGTACTGGATCCCAGTTAACTAAGCGTTTACCACGGTAAATCAAACCTTTTTTATGCAATTTAACGAATACATTTTTAACGGATTCAGATAAACCTTCATCCATGGTGAAGCGTTCACGCTCCCAGTCCATTGATGTACCCATACGACGAAGCTGGTTAGTTATTTCACCGCCAGATTCTTTTTTCCAATCCCAGATACGGTCAATAAAAGCTTCACGGCCTAAATCATGGCGCGTTTTACCTTCAGCATTCAATTGGCGTTCAACCACCATCTGAGTAGCAATACCCGCATGGTCTGTACCCGCTTGCCATAAGGTATTATCACCTTTCATGCGGTGATAACGGACAAGGGTATCCATAATAGTATCTTGGAATGCATGGCCCATATGTAAACGGCCTGTTACATTGGGAGGAGGCA
This sequence comes from Gammaproteobacteria bacterium, assembly GCA_002402245.1. GTDB lineage: Bacteria > Pseudomonadota > Gammaproteobacteria > Nitrosococcales > Methylophagaceae. Next base: position 20,135 of record NVVP01000005.1, read on the forward strand.
GCATAATGGCGTAAGGCGTACCTTCTCCAGAAGGTTTGAATTCACCATTCTTTTCCCAAGTCTGGTACCAGTTCTGTTCAATTTCGTTAGGGGTGTATGTTTTTTCCATGATACTTTATAAGTTGAATTGAAAAAATAAGACAGGCATTATACCGCTTTGTTAACTTATATGGGCCAGATATTGCCTTGGAAACAATCATGAAAATTACTAAACTCTTTGCTATGAGTATATCTCGTAAAATGAGTGCGTTTGTGGTTGTTAGCGTGATGCTTATTTCTGTTCCTTCGCTATGGGTGTATTACGACTATACCAAAGAGCTATTTTTACAAAAGGAATTAGCTGCGCTAGAACACATTAGCCTGAAAACCATCAATAGAAAAAATGCAGAGAACGAGACTGATATTAGTGAGTATGCTAGCGCTTTATTAGCTTATTCTAAGTATCAAGGCGTACAACATTTTTTATTAGATAAACACGGTAACGCTATTTTAGCGGGGCCATGGCAGCAAGCATTAGAAGACCATAGGGATAGCTTTTCTTTTTCTTCTGGAGATAAAGCATTATTAGCTATGTTGGATAAGCCGATCGAGGAAAAGTCCGAGTCAGTTAAACCCTTGACGATTAAAGATATTCATTATCATGGTGTAGCCGTCGCTATTGCGCCAATGGGTGCGCGTTATTATAAATTGGTACCAACAGATAATGTGTTAGCACCCTTAAAACAAAAGTTTGTTCAGGTTTCTTTATATGGCTTTATCGCGTTATCTTTACTTGCTTTTATTATTAAGGTAATAACTCAACGCTGGGTAGTCTCACCCTTAGTTCAAATTGCCTCTCGTATTAGAGCCTATCGACATAGTGATACCTTGCCTGACTTGATTTTAACTAATAATGATGAAATTTCACTGCTTAATGATGCATTAAGCGAAATGCACCATGAACTAACCAGAGACAGTCAGCAGCTTTTAGATTCTGAGCGTCGTTATCGGCAAGTAGTCACTAATATTAGTGAAGCAATTGTTCAAGTGGATGTAGATAAAAACTGGTTATTTCTCAGTCCTGTGTGGAAAAAACTATCTGGTTATGACTTGCATTATTCTTTGAATCGACAAATGGCAGATTTCTTTCATCCTGCCGATCAAGTTTATATTAAGGAAGTAGTCAGTTTATTGCTCGATAATAAAATGAAGACTTGGAGTGGAAAGCTTCGCCTTAAGCGCAATGATAAACGCAATATTTGGGTCAAATTATCATTACATGGCAGTAAAGATAAACACGGTATGACACTAAACGGTACCTTGGAAGATATTCATTTTAATCATATTTCTCAGTCGATTAATACGCTAATCAGAGAGTCTGAGCAAAAAGTAATGAGTTCAAATTGCTCAGTGACTACGGTACTTGAGTTTGTTACTCAGCGCATATCTACTATTTTAGATCTGCCGCTTGTGTGGGTGAAAATATGTGAAGACAATCAAAGTCAGATTTTAAGTTATGCCGGTGAAGTAGCTGACTTTTTATTTGATGGCGATAAAACCTGGTCCGGTTTACATAGTGCTAATGGTCCTGTGATGGAGGCTATTAAGGACCATATTGTCATTAGAGCAACAAGTCTGGATACGTTAGATTCTGACTGGGCCCAGCGACTTGAGCATGATGATATAAAGGATAGTTTGTTTGTACCTTTTTATCTGGCAGGAGGCAAGACGCATGCAATTATTGGTTTACACAGCGATGATGCTAATGTGTTTGAACAGAAACTTAAAAAAATCATGGCTGAGTTTGCCTCAGCACTTCGCCTTGTTTGCCAAATGGCCGAAGACCAACACCTAATCAGATTACATCAGGCTGCAGTTGAAAAAACAGCTAATGCAATAATGATTACTGATTTTCACGGTAGGATTGAGTGGGTTAATCAGGCCTTTACTAAACAAACCTTATACCATTCAGATGAAGTATTAGGCCACACACCGCTGTTATTAAATTCAGATAGTAAAGAAGCCCGCTATAGCCTTGAGGATATGTGGGCGACAATTAAGCAAGGGGAAGTATGGAGTGGTGAGTTAGTTAATCGCCGTAAAGATGGTCGGTTAATTACTGTTTACCAAACCATAACTCCATTAATCAATGATTTAGGCGATATATCTCATTATGTTTCTGTTTCAGAGGATGTGACGGAACGTAAAGAAAATCAGCAAAAAATTAACTTTATGGCGACTCATGATGAGTTAACCTTGTTACCGAATCGCAATCTGCTTAATGACCGTTTAAAACAAGCGATCACCCAAGCTCAGCGTCACAATACCAAAATGGCGGTATTATTCATTGATATTGACCATTTCAAATATATTAATGATTCACTTGGCCATCAAGTAGGTGATGAGTTACTTAAAGTGCTTTCAGAACGACTGGCTTCAGTGTTAAGACAAGGCGATACTGTGGCTCGATTTGGTGGTGATGAGTTTGTTATTGTCTTACCTGAAATTGAGTTTGATAACGATATTAAAGTTATTTCTAATAATTTATTAAAAGAAATACAGCGACCTTACGATATTGAAGGTCATGAGCTATTGATTACTGGAAGTATCGGGATCAGTCTCTACCCTGATGATGCGAATGATGCTGAACACTTAATTCAACATGCTGATTCAGCGATGTATTTGGCTAAGCAGCAGGGCAGGAATAATAGCCAATTTTATACCCCTGAAATTAATGAAAAAGTGATGCGCCGCTTGACCTTAGAAAAAGCACTACGTCAGGCAGTAAAATTAAAACAGTTTGTATTATATTATCAGCCTAAGGTTGATCTTTTAAGCAATAAAATAACTGGGGTTGAAGCTTTAATTCGTTGGCAACACCCTGAGCTTGGCTTGGTTTCACCTGCTGAATTTATTCCATTAGCTGAAGAAACGGGCGTTATTATTGAATTAGGTGACTGGGTCATATTAGAAGCTTGTACACAAATGAAAAAATGGCAAGATATTCACCCTGAGCTAAATAATATGTCTATTAATGTGTCGGCACGTCAATTCTGGCAAGCGGATTTTAAAGACCAAGTAGCCTCTATTTTTGCTGAAACTCAAGTAAGGTGTGACTCGATTGAGTTAGAGTTAACCGAAAGTGTGGTGATGGATGATGTCGATACAGCAATAACTACTATGAAGTCGCTTAAGAAGTTAGGCTTATCATTGAGTCTAGATGACTTTGGCACGGGCTATTCGAGCTTGAGTTATTTACAACGCTTCCCTGTTGATGTACTTAAGATTGATAGATCGTTTGTTTCTGAGCTAAAAACAGCTAAATCGAATTCTTCTATTATTCGTTCAATTATTGCTTTGGCAAATAACTTTGGTTTAAAAGTGGTCGGCGAAGGAATTGAACAAGCTTTTCAGCAACAAATATTGACAGAATTAGGCTGTGATTATGGTCAAGGTTATTACTTTTCACGGCCAGTGAATGCTGAACAACTGAGTAAACTGTTAACGGCTGATTAATTTATAATTTAGGCTTGGTAAACAAGGTAATGTATTAATGTTATTTCGATTTGTGTGTTGTTCCGTATTGCTAGTATTGGCTCAGAGTAGTTTAGCTGAAACGCCATTAGGATTAAATTATTCTAAACAAGTGACGCTATCGACATTAACGCAAACAATTTATGATTCAGCATTTGAGCAACAGCATAAGCACACTAGCCAGCAGCATATTAATGCCTATTCTAGCCGCGCCAATGCACTTTTTTCTGATGCAGCTACCGTTACCCTAAATCATCAAAATGATGTGCTAGGCAGTGATGATGGTTTGCAAGAGTGGGAAGCAAGCATTGCCGCTCCTTTATGGTTATCAGGACAGCAGCAGCAGCAGCTGAATCTATCTGATTCAATGAAGGCAGGGTTAATAGCCTATCAGGATAAAATCAGGTTAGACGCCTCTGATCAAGTTCGACAATTGGTTTGGGATATTGAATTAAAAAAAGTGACCACTGAACATGCGAGAAAAAACTGGCAAACAGCACAGGCACTTGAAAGTGATGTGGCACGAAGAGTAAAAGGGGGCGAATTAGCCGGCACTGAAGGCTTGTTGGCAACCACGCATAAACTTGAAATGCACAGTATTTATTTGGCAGCACACTCAGCGCTGAATAACTCGTTAAATCACTATCAATTGATAAGTGAAAACAGTGAATTACCTTTTGATTATGAAGAAGAATTATCAGAACAGCTAATGATTGGGGCGCATCATCCATTATTAGCGATGCTTGATCAACAAATCGAAACATTAAGAACACAGCAAAGATTAGCAGGCTATGAGCATTCAACTAATCCGAATTTATCTGTAGGTATTCGTCGTGAGCGGGATGAGCGTGCAGAGAAATTTAATACCAGTGTGGGAGTAGGAATAAGCTTTGCTCTAGGGGGCGAGGTATATCGTCAACCTGCCATTACTGAGGCAGCAAAGGCATTAACATCAGCTCAAATTATGCGCCAACACGTTGAAAGAGATCTGATGATAAAACTGGAATCATCTCGTTATAGCCTTGCAAGTAAACAGCAGCAATTAAGCGTGATAGGGCAGCAGCAGAAAACAACACAACAATACTTAAGCTTGCAGCAACGTGCATTTGAATTAGGCGAAATTAACCTAATGACGGTTTTACAGAGTCAAACAACGGCGAGAAAATCTAGTTATCATAAACAGCGATTACAGGTAGAAATTGGTCAGCAAACAGCCATAATAAATCAGCTATTAGGTGTTGTTTTATAAAGGACAAATGCCGATTTAATTATTGCTAGCTCAGTTTTAAATAAGGAAATAGTTTCTTTATTTTATCAATTGATAAGCTAGCCATTGCTTTTATATTACGTTTGAATATTTCATCAGGTGAAGCCATATTAGCTAATGCTTTTTCCATACTCTCTTCACGCAGAAGATGTAATAAGGGAAAGGGTGAACGGTTAGTTAAGTTCTCACTATCATCGGGATGCGTGTCAGCAAAACAATAGTCGGGATGAAAGCTGGCTACTTGAAAAAGGCCATCCCATTTATTGTGATAAATCACATCATCCACTAGATCTAGAAATTGGTTGTACTGTTCAAAATCAGCCAGCATAGCGGGAACAATTATGATTGTTGTTTCAATTTCTTTAGCAGGCGTTGATTCTAGTAAACGTATTTCTTGATCAAACTCAGTCAGTAAATCAACATCAGTTGATGACGTGCTCAAAACAAACCTAATCTGCCCTTTAGATCTAGGTTTAGAAGCAAAAGGGCAGAGGTTTAAACCAATAACAACCTCGTCGAGCCACTGCTCGACGAGTACTTGCTCGACGAGTACTTGCTCATTAGTCATTAATTAGCTTTAACAACTGGCGTTGCAATATCAAGCAGTTCAATAGCTTTTGATTTACCCATGAACATCACCATCATGAGATCTTCACCTGTAATAGGGCGAGTTGGGCTAAGAGTAAGTTGTAGTTTTTCAGGTTTATTAACAAAGTTAATTAATTCATCAATGCTAGGTAAAATTATTGATGTTAATACTTTTGTTTCTAACTCTTCACGGCCCTCTTCAAGTTCAGAGGTAACTTGACCTTGAGTGCTTTCTAACTCAGCTAGTAACTGCTTAGTTAATTCAGCCTTAGTTTGGCCCGTTTCTTTGATTGCTGCAGCGAATACATTATCTACAACACCGGTATTGTTAAATTGGATAGACAGTGCATTAAGTGTAATATCACCTAAAGATTTACCTGCATTTTCATTATTTCCATCAGTTTCTAACTCAGCAATCCACGCCATATTACCCAAGGTAATCTCAGTATTTAAAGAGAAGTTATTAACCACTGTTTCTGTGCTTGAAATAGACAGGTCTCCAGACTCTTCATCTAGCTGATAAGAGAATTTAGATGAAAATTCAATTTTCTCACCCAATATTTCGACAAAAGGCTTCATGTCTCTATCATTTTCTACCATTGATGGTTTCAAATACACTGATGCATTATCTATCGATAAACACAGTTTGGTTGGCACTTTTTCATAATCTTGATTTAGCTCACTTAGTGAAAACCCTGCTACTTTAATAGTACCAATATTAATATCTGCTTCGGTATCTGACCCTTTAATTACGAAGTCAGAAATAGTCAGGCTGCGAAATAGAGGGGAAGCATCAACGCTGCCATAACTTACGTTAGCACCTTTAGATGTAGCTTCTGCAACGAATTTTTCGACGGCTTGTTGGGCGCGTGTATCTGCTTTCGTATCTACGTAATAATAACCGCCACCTAGCGCAATAGCGGCAATAGTTGATAGGGTTAGAAAAGAGACTCCACCGTGTTGTTTTTGATGCGTTTTCACATTTTATCCTTAATTTGTTTTTATTATTTAGCGTGATTTACGAGCTACAAGATAACATAGAACACCCAGGTCGATCTCGTGCCCAATCAGGCCGTTTTGTAGCATACGTCTCATTCTCAGCTTGTTCATCGTAAGGGTGACGCAGTAATTCTAATAAGGTATTCACTAAAGAAAAGTCACCTTTTTCTGCATCATCAATAGCCAGTTGGGCCAAGTAGTTCCTTAGGACATATTTAGGGTTCACTTTGTTCATATTTTCTTTTCGAGTGTCATTTGAGCTGCCTTCAGAAAGCACTACTTGTTGATATTGACGTAGCCAAAGGTAGAGTTGTTGTTTATCTTCTGAGCTCAATGCCTCAGGTGAGTAATAAGCCTCCATCAAGGGGGCAAACAACTGTGCATCATTTAACGTATCATTTTCAATATCTACATTGGCTAAACGTCGATAAAAAATAGTCATATCGGTTTCAGCTAATTGCAATAATGAATCTAAGCCTTGATAAAGCTCATGGTTATAATCAATTAAACCGAGCTTAGCTGCGCGCATAGCAGATATTTTTTGGTTGTAATTAGGTACATAGTCACTGAGGATTTTACGTAAGGGAGCGGCCTGTTCAATTAGAGGATATAAAGCATTGGCTAATTGAGCCAAATTCCATTGGGCAATACTCGCCTGATTAGCAAAACGATAACGACGACCACTGGCATCAGTGGTATTAGGAGTCCAAGTAGGATCGTAGTCTTCTAGCCAGCCATAAGGGCCATAATCAATGGTGAGCCCAAGGATAGACATATTATCGGTATTCATCACACCATGAACAAAGCCAACACGCATCCAATCAACCACCATATTAATAGTACGATCAGATATTTCAGCAAACCACTTTAGGTAGACCTCAACCGAGGGTTCTCCTAAATGAGAAAAGTGAGTCTTAATAGTAAAGTCCACCAGCGTTTTTAATGAGTCGATATCGCCTCTAGCAGAAAAAAGTTCAAAACTACCAAAGCGCAAAAAAGAAGGGGCGACACGACACACAATCGCGCCAGGTTCTTTTTGTGGGCGGCCATCGTAAAACATATCTCGCACTACATCTTCACCCGTTGTAACTAAGCTTAATGCACGTGTAGTCGGCACACCAAGGTGATGCATTGCTTCACTACATAGAAATTCACGCACAGAGGAGCGTAATACGGCTAAACCATCAGCAGTACGGGAGTAGGGCGTTGCACCGGCGCCTTTGAGTTGTAAGGTTAGATGTTCACTTGATGGGGTGAATACTTCGCCTAAATTAATAGCTCGGCCATCACCTAATTGGCCGGCCCAATTACCAAATTGGTGGCCACCATAACATTGGGCATAAGGCTTCATACCAGGGAGTAATTGATTTCCTGAAAAGACTTGGGTGAATGTTGCAGATGTACATTCTTCTATTGATATTCCCAGCTGCGTAGCGACTTCATGAGAATAAGAAACTAATGTTGGATTAACTACATGTGTAGGTTCAACATAGGAATAGCACGCAGATAAAACGTGTCTTCGACTACTACCCGTAAGTGGATCGGCTGGTAAAGAAAGAAATTGGTTATCGAATTTTAATTGAGATAAAGCAGGTGTTGTAGTCATAATTGTTTAATTTAATTAGATATATGATTTAATATTACCGAGTTAATCGAGACAAGAAAACCACATATTTAGTATAGTTATCGCACTTTAAGTAATCTCTACTTATTTAGAAGAGGATAAATAGAGTGGTTTATGACAGTAATTAAGGTATAAAAATGAAAAAACCGCAGGCATTACGACAACCTACGCAACAAGATATTCAGCCTGTAGTGCAGGCTTTAAATAGTGGTCAGCTTGCTCAAGCTGAAGCGCTTGCCAAAAAATCATTAAAAAAGTTTCCCAATGCTTTTGTTTTACACAATTTGTACGGTAATGCACTTGCGGGCCAAAATAAATTTAAACCTGCTGTGGATAGCTTTCGTAAAGCATTACAAATTGATCCTAATATTGCTGAACTTCACTTTAATGTCGCCATATTACTCACTAATTTAAATCGAGTTGATGAGGCGATTACAAGTTATAGGAAAACCTTAACATTAAACCCTAAATTTACAGATGCGCATTATAATTTAGGGGCAGCGTTGCAAGCGAAAAGTGAATTCACTCTAGCAGCTAAAAGTTACCAAACAGCCATAGAACTTGAGCCAGGATTCTTTGAAGCAATGGTTAACCTTGGCGTGGTATTGCAAGAGCAAGGTCAATTGCAAGCTGCAATTGATATTTACCGTCGCGCTTTAACTATTGAGCAAGATGCAAAAGTGTATTTTAACCTCGGTACAGCATTAAAAAATGAAGGTAAATTAGATGAGGCGATTGAAAGCTATAATCAGGCATTAGAATTACAACCTGACTATGCCGAAGTACACAGTAACCTAGGTGAAGTGCTCCGTGACCAAGGTCGTTATGATGAATCAGTGGAACGTTATAAACGTGCCTTAGCTATCGATCCAAGTCTACCTGTCGCCAATTACAGTTTAGCCGTTTACCTTTATGATAGTGGTGATTTGGAAGGGGCATTAAACCACTTTAAAACATCTCAATTCGCAGATTGGCAAGAACGAACTTTGTATTGTCTGTATAAAACAGAGCGCTTCGATGAATTTAAACAAGGTATGGAAGCGCTGAAGAAAATCAAGCAAAACTCACCTTTTTTAGCTACCTTAACCGGCCACTATGCTGAAAACTTTGGTGAAGAAAATGACTATAATTTCTGTCCGGATCCAATGAGTTTCGTATTTCATAGTGAAATTAAACAACTTAAAGGTGAACATAGCGAGTTACGAGAGCAGTTACTCGCAGAAATTACTAATTCTGATGTGTCAGAAAAGATGCAGGGCCGTTTAGTTAATGGTGTGCAATCAGCAGGTAATTTATTCAAACGATCTGAGCCTCTGTTTCAGCAATTAGCGAAGCTAGTTGAAGATGCTTTAGTGCGCTATCAACAACACTATGCGGGTTCAGACTGTGTATTGATTAAAAGCTTCCCTAAAAAAATCGAATTTTCTAGCTCATGGTATGTACGCATGAAACAAGGCGGCCATTTAAACTCCCATATGCATGAAGATGGCTGGATAAGTGGCGCACTTTATTTGGCATTGCCACAAAATAAAGCGCATGAACATGAAGGTAGTATTGAAGTCAGTACTCATGGTGATGAGTATCCGAAAAAACATGATAATTTTAGTATCAAACAAATAGCACCTGAAGTAGGGGATATTGTCATGTTTCCGTCTTCATTATTCCATCGCACGGTTCCCTTTACTGCCGATGAAGAGCGTATTTGCGTTGCGTTTGACTTGAAACCAATGCCGTAGAAACCTACCGGCCAAAATTAACCTAGAAAAGGAAAAATTCCTATACTGGCTAGCAGTGTATTTATGCTATGGTCACTGTTTTTTATCTACAAGGAGGTAGATACGAATGGCAGAAACAACGCTATCTGAACACTTTAATCAAGATTTCGAACTGATTTATGCTAATAGCCCCGCCCTCAAAAAAGAAGGCTTTAAAATACGCCATGCTGTTTATGCTGAAGAACTAGCTTGGGAGAAGACGCAGTCAAATAGTTTAGAAACAGATAAATATGATGCTTATTCATTTTCTTTGCTGCTACGCCATAAAAGAACCGGTATTTATGCCGGTACTATTCGGCTAATATTACCACCATCAAATTTACTCGGGAAAGAAGGTATAAGCTTACCTTGTGAAGAACATTATTCAATTTCACTTTTTGAAAAGGCAGGCACCGCGGATAAGCAGCCAAAAGGTGCTTATGGCGAAGTATCAAGGCTGGCTATTCCAGAGCAGTTTAGAAAACGATTTTGTGAGAAAGAAAATAGCGGTGCCCAAGGTAAGGAGCCTGTAGAAATAAATGCTTCTATGGAAGCACGTTGCCACTTTCCCAGTATAGCTATCGGTTTATATTTAGGCGTTATTGCGTTCTCTAAAATATATAATTATGCCAGCCTGTTTGTTGTTATCGAACCTAGGTTGAAAAAAAGGTTAGAACGATTTGGTTTGATTTTTGAACAAATTGGCGATGAAATAGAACATCATGGAATGAGGGCTTTATTTTGTTTATCCCGAGCGAGCTTTGAGTCAGAATGTAGTGCAGACGTGTTGGAATTATTTTATTCAATAGAGCAGAAATTAATTAAACAAGTGGACTCGGTGCCTTAGTTTAGCCTAGCTATATAAATTATTAGCGTTTAAGTTTATAAACGTTTAAATTTTTAGCTTTACGTCTTAACCTCATAAAACCAAGTAGTGCAGGTAAAATAAGATTGTAGCTTGCTATCAATAAGCTATTTTAGGCTGTTATGTCATGAGTTAGCTTGATTAAAAAGTAGTATTTGAATATATACAGAGTAAGTTTTTTTTACTAATCACTCATTATCTTATTTCGGTCACCTTTTGCCATAATTGCTCAGAAACAATTGTGCTGTAGACGGTATACTTTACCCATTCCCAAATACGCTAGTTAGATTTTTTAGAGATTTGATATGAAAGCAATTTTATTATTCCCGTTTACATTATTAGCTATGATTCTAGGTGACCTTAGTTGGACTGCACCGACTTGGTTAACATCGATTATTGCACTTATAAAAAGAAAACCAAGCGTGTTTATTGCAGGCTTTGTGTTACTTCTTATCATTGGCGGTGTTTATCAATATATTCAAACATTAGCTCAACCGATTGTGGTGGCGGCTAAAATTAGTAAGCCCAGTCTTACGGGAACCAGTAAACATGCTAAAGCTGATTCTTTAAACATTAAATTTGTCTACGACTTCTCTAATCTTAAGCCTGACCAAGAGCGACCTTCCGGTAAGGCTTCTGTTGCTAGAATAGATTTAATTGATCAAAAACTAGCATCGGGTGTATCACTTTCTCCTGCAAAAAAAGGCACGTGGTTGTGGATGAGTGATAATAGACTTCAATTTACGCCTGAAACTGATTGGCCAGCAGGCACTGAGTATACGGTCAGCTTTGATGACACTATTTTTAACCCTCAAACTATACTCGCTAGCCAAAGCAGTACATTTAAAACTCATAGCTTTGATATTAAAGTAGCGGATATAGAGTTCTACCAAGATCCTAAAGATGTATCGATTAGAAGAGTCATCTCTACGGTTAAATTTAGCCATCCGGTTGATAAAAAATCATTCGAAAAACACGTCAATATGACCATGCGCCCTTCAGGTGCGACCAAAGAAGTAGATCCTGTTGCCTATGAGTTCGATATTACTTATCACATTAATCAAAGAGAAGCTTATTTAAGCTCAAAGCCGCTTTCATTACCTAAGCAAACTAATTACATGACGGTATTGATTGATGACGATGTTAAAACGTTACTGGGTGGCGAGACATCTCAAGCAGAAACGCAAAGAAAAGTACTCATTCCAGATATCTATAGCTTTTTAAAAGTTGAAGAGGCTGAAACACAAATAGTTAGAAATGAAAATAATCAACCAGAGCAGGTATTAACCTTAGCATTCACTGATTATTTAGATGAAAAAGAACTACAGAGTAAACTTACCGCCTATGCGTTGCCTCGAAATAAACATTGGAAAAGTACTGAACAATTGACTGCTGCTGTACTTGCTAAGAGCGAGAAAGTATCACTTAAGATGATTCCAAACGAAAGAAGTAACTCAAAGCTATTCAACTTTACCTTTGATGCGCCTGAAGAGTATCAATTGTATGTAAAAATAGACAAAGGCTTTAAATCAATAAACGACTTCGTTCATGCCTCATTTTATGATAAGTTTTTATATACACCAGCATACCCTAAAGAAGTCACATTCTCTGGCGAAGGCTCAGTATTAACGTATTCAGGAAACCATAAACTAAGTGTAGTTACACGAGGCGTACCTAGAGTTAAATTTACCATTGGTAAGTTACTTGAAAAGCAGATTTATCATCTAGTTTCACAGACAAATGGTGATATTAGTGACCCTGACTTTATAAACTGGCGTTTTTCAAAAGAAAATATTGCTGAGTTTGAAGAGGAATATGTTGACCTCAATATGCAGCATCCTAAAGAAGTTAACTATTCATCATTAGATTTAAGTTATTACCTGCCTGAAGAAAAAAACCGTTTTGGCTTSTTTTTTGTTGATGCCCAAGCCTGGGATAAAGAGCGTGATTATTCACTAGGGGTGAGTGATTCAAGGTTAATCCTAGTGACGGATCTGGGTATTATTGTTAAAAACAATGCGGACTCTACTCACGATGTATTTGTACAATCAATCCAAACCGGTGAACCTGTTAGTGGTGCCACAGTGGAGTTATTGGGTGCAAATGGTGTGGCACTATTTAGTGAGGTGACGTCTGAACGAGGTCATGTATCACTTCCTCCTAGCTACGATTATGGCTATGGCACTAAGCCAACCGTTTATATCGTTAAAACTGACAATGATATTTCATTTATTCCTTATGATAGATCGTCAAGACAAATTAATATGTCTCGGTTTGATATCGGTGGTGTTAGATCTAATCAAGATGCTGCCAATACACTTAATGGCTTCTTATTTTCAGATCGAGGCATTTATCGTCCGGGTGAAATAGTGACGGTTGGTTTGATCGTCAAAAATGAAGACTTAAGTAATGTAGAAGATATTCCTCTAGAAGTGGTCATCACTGGTCCACGAGGAAATGAAGTCAAAGTGAGTCGAATTCGACTGTCTAAAAATGGCTTTAATGATTTCCACTATAAAACCGACACCACTTCTGATACTGGCCGTTATAAGGTATCGCTGCACATCATTAATAATGGTAAATGGCGAGGCGAGGAGATTGGCAGTACCAGTGTTAAGGTTGAAGAATTCCAGCCAGACACCATGAAAATTGAAAGTAAACTGGCCGGTACAGATGAAAAAGGCTGGCGTACAGCAGAATCGCTTCAAGCCAATGTAAGCTTAAATAATCTATTTGGTATTCCTGCTCAAAATAGGAAAATGCAGGGCCGAGTGATTGTTAAGCCCGCTCATTTTAGATTCTCTAAATTTGCTAATTACTACTTTGCCACGCCTTATCTGAATAAAGATAAAAAGCCACTCTATCTGAATGAAATGTTAAAAGCTCAACAAACAGATGCAGATGGCTTGGCCTCATTTGATATTAATTTAGCTCGATTCCAATCAGGTACTTATCAACTTGAATTCATTGCTGAAGGTTTTGACCAAGCCGGTGGAAGAAGTGTGGTGGCGATCAATCATGCATTAATATCACCACTATCAACGCTACTGGGCTATAAAGCGGATGGAGACTTAGCTTATATCAATGCGGATAGTGAAAGAAGTATAAGCTTCATTGCCATTAATCAAAACCTAGAACAGGTAGCTGTGAAGGGTTTAACGCTTAAGAAAATTGAAATTCAAACAACATCAACACTGGTTAAGCAGCGTAACGGTACCTACAAATATCAAACTATTCAAAAGGAAGATCTATTATCAGAAGATGATCTGACCATTAATAAATCAGCATTAAATTACGCTTTAGATACAGTGACACCGGGTGATTTTGTTATTGAAATTTATGATGAGCAATCAAGACGACTAGCGAGAATACCTTATTCAGTAGTGGGCTTTGGTAATTTGGCTGGTAAAATTGATAAAAATGCAGAGCTACAAATTAAACTCAATAAAACAGATTACCGAGCTAATGAAACCATTGAAATGAGTATTAAAGCACCGTATTCTGGTGCTGGCTTAATCACCATTGAGACTAATAAAGTACATACGTTTAAATGGTTTAAAACGGATGAAGAAAGCACTGTGCAATCTATTGTGGTTCCTGAAGGTTTAGATGGCACCGCTTATATCAATGTGGCATTTGTTCGTGATGTCAGCTCTTCAGAGATATTTACCAGCCCGTTAAGTTATGCAGTGCAACCTTTTTCAATAGATAAAGCCAAGCGAACTATTGATATCGACTTAAACGTTGCCGATATTGTACGTCCTGGTAAAGCAATGGAAATTGGTTTTAGCTCGTCTAAACCTGCATCCATTGCCATTTTTGCTATTGATGAAGGCATTCTTCAAGTGGCTGGCTACAACACGCCGGATCCTTTAAGTCACTTTCTAAAAAAACGTGCCTTAGATGTTGAAACACTACAGATATTAGACTTAATCCTACCTGACTTTGAATTACTAAAAAGCCTCTCTGCTAGTGGAGGTGGTTCAGGTAAAAAGAAAGACTTAGCTAAAAACCTAAACCCCTTTGCTAGAAAACTCGATAAACCAGCTGTTTTTTGGTCAGGCATTGTCGAAGCATCAAGCCAGCAACAAACAGTGAGTTTTGATGTGCCAGACACCTTTGCAGGATCATTGACTGTGATGGCCATTGCCGTGGGTGAAGAATCAATGGGCTATGCAGCTGAATCAACCATTGCAAGGGGACCTTTTGTAATATCACCTAATGTGCTAACGCAAGCAGCTCCAGGTGATGAGTTCTTGGTAACAGTAGGCGTGGCTAATATTATTGCTAATTCAGGTCTAGGTGCAGATGTAACCGTTGCAATTAAACCATCAACTAACTTAGAGATTATAGGTGATAGCAAAACACAGTTAAAAATTGATGAAGGTAGTGAAGGCAAGGCACAATTTAAAGTGAGAGCTAAACAGCAATTAGGTGCAGCCGACCTTATTTTCACCGCCAGCCACAAAAATGAAGAGTTTAGTCGAACAGCCAGCTTAAGTGTGCGTCCAGCGATGCCTTATTATGCTAGTTTTGATATCGGCTTTTCTGATAAAACATCAACACCCTTACTGCCAAACCGATCGTTATATGACAACCTAGCAGAGCAAACAGTATCAGCCTCTGCCAGCCCATTAGTAGTGGTGGATGGTTTAACAGCGTATTTGGATGCTTATCCACATGGCTGTACGGAACAAGTGGTGAGCAAGGTGTTCCCACTGGTAGGCTTAATGTCTTACCCGGCTTATGCACCTCATATAAAAAATGTGAATAGCTATTTTTCTCATGCCATTTCAAAACTAAGAGGCCGTCAACAAAGTGATGGTGGTTTTGCCTTTTGGCCGGGTTCTAGTCGTTCAGCTTCATACCCAAGTATTTATGTGATGCACTTTTTAATTGAAGCTCGTGATCTAGGTTATCCAGTACCTAATGACATGATGGAGCGGGGCGCTGCTTATTTAGATAACTATGTTGGAGGCTCATCAACATCGTTAATTCAAGCACGTGATCGAGCGAATGCTATCTACCTATTAACACGACTAGGTAATGTCACCACCAATTACTTGGTTGATTTAGAAGAGTACTTAGATAAATCACATAACAAAATATGGCAACAAGATATTTTATCCGCCTATATTGCTTCAAGTTATCAGCTGCTTAAAAAGGAAAAAGAAGCGGTTGATTTGATTAGCGACTATCAGTTAGGTGAACGAAAAAATCGCTATAGCGATGACTTCCATTCACAGCTGGCTCAAGATGCTCAATATATTTATCTATTATCAAAGCATTTTAAACGCCAAGCTGAGTCACTTAGTGGCGAGAAAATATTACAGCTGACAGATAAGATCTTTAAAGGGGATTACAACACCATTTCAGCTGCTTATAGCATTCTCGCATTAGGCGCTTATAGTGAGGTGTTGCTTGATAATACGGTTGATGAGGTTATCGAGTTTATAGTCAAAAACACAGCAGGCGAAGAGACGAACTTAACAGCCAAAGCAATACCATTCTTAACCGCTAATTACCCCGTGGCCACTACAGAGTTGGCAGTGAAAAGTGATAAGCCTATTTATTATCTAAATGTTCAATCAGGTTTTGATAATAAACTGCCTCAAACGGCGGTCAATGAAGGCATTGAGATCCACCGTGACTTCCTTGATGCCGAAGGTAACCCTGTGACCTCATTTGAGCAAGGTAAAGAACTCACCGTGCGTTTACGAGTAAGGGCGCTTGAGGGTAAGAGTTTAACTAATATCGCTATTATTGACTTACTACCGGGTGGTTTTGAGATTATACGTAGTTCAGTCTCACGTACGGCTTATAACTGGCGTGCAGACTATATCGATATTAGAGAAGATCGCGTGGTGTATTACGGAGATTTTGATGCATCAGTAAGGGAGCTGACTTATAAAGTTAAGCTAACCGCAGCCGGCACCTTTGTTGTGCCGCCTTCTTATGCCGAATCAATGTATGACCGTAGTATTTCATCTATATCTAAATCAGGTAGCTTTAAGGTCACGCCATCCAAATAATGAGGCGGTTTTTTTGGGGCTTGGGCAGCTTATGTATACTTATCACATTGGTATATATATTCAGCCCCAAGCCTGATCTGATTACATTTACCAGTTACTCTAAAGCCTTTGTTGATCGTAATGATAAGTTACTTCGTATTACACTGGCTGAAGATCAGCGTTATAGACTCTATACACCGCTTAGCTCGGTTGCTGATAACCTCAAACAAGCTACCGTCTTGTATGAGGATAAAGATTATTATCAGCATATAGGTATTGATGCGACGGCCATACTAAGAGCATTCTGGGCCACTTATATTACCCAGCAACGTCGTATTGGTGCCTCAACTATTACCATGCAAGTGGCTAGATTACGCTGGCAAATCCCCTCTAATACCATCACAGGAAAAATAGAACAGCTTATAAGAGCACTACAACTAGCTCGTCATTATTCAAAACAAGAAGTATTAGAAGCCTATTTAAATTTGGCACCGTATGGCCGAAATATTGAAGGCATAGGTGCAGCCAGTTTAATTTATTTTAATAAACAGCCTGCTGATTTAAGCCTACCTGAAGCGTTAACGTTAGCAGTAATTCCCCAAAACCCTAATAAACGTACACCGACAACCGTAAGCGGATTTAAACATGCATCGTCGGCAAGGATTAACTTATTTAATAAATGGTTAGAGTTGTATCCTAATGCTATATCACAACAAAAATACATGTCATTACCCTTGCAGGTAAGAGCGCCAGAGCAACTTCCTTTCCTAGCACCTCACTTTATTACGTACTTAGACAATCAACTGTCTCGATGGGAGCATGGCATCATAAAAACATCACTTAATAGTGATAAACAAAAACAACTTGAACACATACTCTCATCGTATATTGCCAGTAAATCGAATATCGGCATTGCTAACGCATCCGCCTTATTACTCAACTATAAAACCATGCAAATCGAAAGCATGGTCGGCTCGGCTGATTTTCATAATACAGCCATCTCAGGTCAGGTTAATGGTGTGTTGGCTAAACGCTCGCCTGGATCAACTTTAAAACCGTTTGTTTATGGCCTAGCCATAGATGAAGGCCTGATTCATCCGATGACATTACTCAAAGATGCCCCCAAACGCTTTGGTGGTTTCTCACCTGAAAACTATGACAAACAATTCCTCGGGCCTATCTTGGCTGGCAATGCCTTAATTGAAAGCCGAAATGTACCTGCGGTTGATTTACAAGCCAAATTAACAAAGACCAGCTTCTATGCCTTTTTAAAATCAGCAGGAATAACTAAATTAAAACAACAGTCCTTTTATGGTTTAGCACTGGCATTGGGAGGAGGGGAAGTCTCCATGTTAGAGCTAGTCAAACTCTATGCCTTACTCGCTAATCAAGGCGCATTGAAATCACCCTCTGGTTTTTTTAACAATACAATCTTAGCAAGTGAAGATGAAAAGAAATTATTAAGCCCTGAAGCAAGCTATTTGATTTTAAATATACTTAAAGATAATCCACCACCCACAGAGTTTGGCCTGCACGTTTTTGATCCAGAAAAAAATGATGTCGCATGGAAAACAGGCACCTCGTGGGCATTTAGAGATGCATGGTCTATCGGCATTTCTGGTGATTATATTATAGCTGTTTGGGTCGGCAACTTTGATGGTTCAGGCAATGATGCCTTTGTCGGTAGAACGGCTGCAGGGCCATTATTATTTTCAGCATTAAATGCACTTATTCCACAACAAGCGTGGTCAGTTGAAAAGGATACGTTTACTGAAAACCTCAATGTTAAAAAAGTTGAAATGTGCAAAAACACAGGTGATCTGCCCGGTAAACATTGTTTGAATAAACAAAAATCATGGTTTATCCCCGGTGTGTCGCCGATTAAAATATCCACTATTTATCGAGCCATTCCCATATTGAAATCAACAGGCGAAAGAGCGTGTGAGTTTGATTTGAGCACAACTGAAATGAAAGTTTATGAGTTTTGGCCATCTGATTTTTTACACATTTTTCAGCAAGCAGGCATTTCACTCAAAACACCACCGGCTTATGCCGCTAACTGTAGCTTAGACCAAACAAGCAGCTCCGGCCAAAGTCCAGTAATACGCTCCCCCCAATCTAATTTAGAATACGTATTACAACACGATAACCCATTATCAAATCAGATACCTTTCACAGCGACTGTTGATCCAGACGCTAAGACTTTGTACTGGTTTATAAACGATCGATTTATTGCCAAAAGTAATGCTGATAAACCCTTTTTCTGGCAAGCAGAAGTAGGCGAGTTCACCATTAGAGCTGTTGATGATTCTGGTCGTGCGAGTAGCGGTCGATTTAAAGTGGTCAATATAATACGGTAAGGTGATGATAAGTATTAGATTTAAATGGTTATTTTAAAGTTAACAGAGAGCAGTCCCGTACGTATACTAAACGTGGGTTTACAGTGTATGATAGTGCGCTTGTCAGTGAACTAGACGCTAGTTTTTTCTAGGTTTTCTAGTATTGGCCCATGGTTTATGAATATGGGCTATTGGCTTAGAATAAATTCAAAAGGCAACCGCCTTTAAAGTCCCTTAAAACTAACTTAAACTATTTGAAATCATGAACCTTCCCAGCCTATATTCCAGTTTCAGTCAGATCGATATATTTACCCTAAGTATCAGTTTAATTCTATTGTTCGCCGCAGCCCCTATTTGTCGTTGGTTGAGCCATGAAAATGGTTTAAATACCAGAATAAGCGTGATGCGAGTCTTGAACAGTTTGATTATTTTGGCTGTAGTCGCCAATGTATTTATATTCAAACATGAAAGCGAGTATGTATCTAAGATTATAAACACATTAATCGTACTGTATTTCTCGGTTTTCATTACCCAAATTATTAACTTTTTTGTGTTACTACGTTTTGGTAAAGTCAGTACGTATAACAATAATAAAAGAATTTCAGACACCTATTCAAGCCGTGGTTTAAGCTTAATCATTAGCGTGGTTATTACCCTAATATCATTAGTCATCTGCTTGAGAATGATGGGTTTAAACTCACTATTAGAAGCAGGGGGCGCATTAGGCTTAACCGGCTTAGCCTTGGCGATGACACAAGCAGCATGGGCACCCGATATTATTGCTGGATTGATTATCCTCCATAGTCGCTTATGTGAAGAGGGTGATGTGATTCAATTTAATATGGATGGCGAGCGTTTTACCGGTAGTGTCTTTCGTACCAAATTATTCCACACTGAACTACTCGACTTAGCCAATAATCATCGACTCATGGTGCGTAATAATAAATTACGGGACTATGGCATACAAAACTTATCACGCTTTGCCTCAGCTAGAGGCTTACGTGAGTGCCTGTTTTTCAATATAGGCTATGAGCATTCTCAAGAAGACGTGACCGCAATGATTTTGAGGGGCTTTGAAACAATTGATAAAATGGACAACTCCCGTCAAGAACAATACGAACCAGAAATTATGGTGCATGACACCGGTGACTACGCCGTTACTTGGGCTATTTATTACTACATTAAAGATGTAAAACGCGTGCTGGCCATCAAACAAATATTTAGATCCTATATATTAAAAGAATCCATGTTATCTAATATATCTTTAGCAACACCTGACTTAGTGAGTAATGATGTTTTACTAAGTCACATTCCTACCCACCTAGATAATAAAACAGTTCAACTTTAATGTTTGTGCTAATTAACTATTCTTTTAGCACTCTAATTTCTAGTATAAATTGGGTGTGTTAGTATATTTTTCTATTTAGGGTTTTCATAAGACGACCTACAGACGTCATAAAATATACTTTTATGAGTATAAGTATGCTGTTGATATAAGAGTACCATTACCTTAGATAAACTAATGGATAATTGGACGAAACTATAGAAAATAACATGGTGAATTGCTAAGCTGTGGCAGAGCTAATGATACATGGGAATAGAACTGAATTAGGAGAACTAATGGGAAACTTAAATATTAATGCAGAGATAGCTAAGGTGTACTCTTTTGCATTTCAGCAAAACCAATACCCACTGATCTCTTCCCTTGAGTTGAATTCATCGAAAATAATTATTCATAAAGATTCCCCAAAAAAATATTCAGATTTGAAGCTTGTATTAACATCTGATCCAGAAGTATTTTCTCCTGAAGAATGGCATGTTGACTCTCTTGATGCAGGTCATACACTTTTATTGCAAAAGAGGATTCTTAAAATATCTAATGAATATTTAGATGTATTAACTGAGCAAATTGAAATAAATTTAAACTTCACTTTATATAATACTGGTGAAGTATTAGCAACACAGTCATATCAAACTAATTTATTACCAAAGAATTTTTGGGGTGGTGAAGAAAGAATGGCTGAATTGCTGGCAGCTTTTTCTACTCCTAATGCAAATTACATATCGGAATTAGTAAAAAAGGCATCCAATGTAATGAAAGCTGCTGGGCATGAATCAAAATTGGATGGATATCAATCAAAAACTCGTGAAAGACCCTATTTAATGGCCGCTGCATTATGGAATGTTATTTCTAATGAAACTATTGCGTACGTAACTCCACCGACGAGTTTTGCTTATTCAGGACAAAGAATTCGATTACCAAATGATATAAAAAATCATAAAACAGGTGCATGCTTAGATTTATCCTTATTATTCTCAGCTTGTTTAGAGCATATTGGACTTAATTCAATAATAGCAATAACCGATACACATGCTTGTTGTGGCCTATGGTTAATTGATGAATGTTTCCCGCTTCTCACCAATGACGATTCAATGGATATTCGAAAACGTGTAGCATCAAAAGACATAGTATTATTTGAAACGACATTGGCAACTTCTGATTCACCAATTACGTTTGGTCAAGCAGTAGAATATGCAGAACAAATAATTTCAGAGAACTCTGAAGATAGATTTGTTTATGCAATTGATTTAACACAAGCAAGAAAAAGACAGATAAAACCAATTCCTACAATAGGCGATAGCTCTATTTCGGTAGACCCCAGTGAACTTAACACTAAAGTTCAGATTTTACCCGTTGCACCATCACTACCTCCAGTTAGAAAGGAGGAACTTCCGGTTACAGATACGCCAGATGGCCGTGTCGAACAGTGGCAAAGGAAACTACTTGATCTGACAAAAAGGAATAGGCTTTTAAACTTATCTAAAACGGCTGTTGCTATCAAATTATTTTGTCCCGACATAGCATTGTTAGAAGATGAATTAGCCTCAAATCAAAGTTTTAATTTTATTACTGCTGGCGATACACCTTATGCAAATGACGCACGGGACAAGGAACTTTTTAAATTTAAAGTTGGTAATGATTTACAAACAGAGTTTGCGAAAGAACAATTAAAAAGTAATACCTTAATTGCCAATGATTCCTCTAAAAAATTAGAGAAAAACTTACTTTCTTTATATCGAAAATCAAAAACAGACCTAGAAGAAGGTGGATCAAATACGCTATTTCTTGCTGTTGGTATGTTGAAATGGAAAGAAACACCTGACAGCGATAGAACCTACCAAGCGCCATTAATCCTTTTGCCTGCGGAGTTAACAAGAAGTAGTGCACGTTCAAAAATAAAAATTAAGCAACGTGATGGTGAAGACCCTATTTTCAATGCTACTTTGATTGAGTTTTTACAAAATGATTATGAAGTTGATTTATCTCAATTTAACGAAGCTCTGCCGACAGATGAAAGTGGTATTGATGTAGATTTAATTTGGTCAGTTGTTAGAGATAAAATCAAAGATATCAAAGGGTTTGAGGTCGTAGAAGAGCTTGTTTTAAGTACATTTTCATTTGCAAAGTATTTAATGTGGAAAGATTTAAAAGACCGAGTAAATGATTTAAAATCTAACCGCTTTGTTGAGCACTTAGTAGAAAACCCTCAAAAATCATACGAACAAAATGTTCAATTTAAAGATCAAAATGACATAGATAATACGCTAAAACCTTCAGATGTTTTTGCCCCTTTAAATGCTGATAGTTCTCAGTTAGTCGCTATAGATGCRTCWACAAAAKCCCAAGATTTTGTTTTAGAAGGCCCCCCWGGTACTGGYAARTCAGAAACCATAGCAAATATYATTTGYCATAATTTRGCTAAAGGTAAAAAAGTTYTATTYGTAGCMGAAAAAATGGCTGCATTGAACGTTGTGTATAGCCGCCTTCATAAGATTGGTTTAGATCATTTATGCTTAGAGCTTCATAGTAATAAAGCCAATAAACGAGCMATATTAGAGCAACTGWAAAAATCATGGACCACACGAGAAACGGCTTCYAGTAGTGAATGGAATGAYAATGCSGAYAARCTGTTTAACATACGAAAAAGTTTAAACGCTTATGTTAATGAACTTCATMAAGAATCGCCCCTAGGCATAACACCAAGGCAAGCTATATCAAGGTATGTTAGATATAAAGACATCACAAAGGTCGATCTAGGCTGGGRRCACTCTTTTGAMAGYTCTCCTGTTGGCTCTAAGGAAGACTTGGATGATTTATATGAAACAGCYAAAARATTAGGTTTGGCATTTTCAGATATAGAAAATTTAAACCTTTCTGATATATCCATTGTTCAAAATACCGACTGGTCAAATGCTTGGCAATCAGAATTAATCTCAACCATTAAAAAAGTAAGGAACTCATCTCAAGTATYGAGCAAACACTTTGGAGACTTGGTTGAATTATTACARTTGGCAGRCTTRAATGAATACAACGAAAACTATGCRGAAATATATRRTTTAGTCACTTCCTTAAKTGAACAWAAAGACACTCAATTAAGCTTTATTTATAAGCCAASTGCKAGRGATGAATTAGASAARYTAMATTCATTAKCAGARTWYAAARCAGTAATTGATGAAMAAGTYAGAAAMTCKAAATTAACATTCGCAYTAGATAAAATMTCCAGCCAYCCTACYKCTGATTGGCTTACATCATTTCAAATAGCACAACAGAAAATTTGGCCGTTGAAATGGTTTGCCAAAAGAAAAGTCATAAAAGCAATAAGTGCWGTTGGCGTGCATGGTGAAGTAACATTTGAAGAATTAACATTATTAGATGAAATAAATCGTACCGCTAAAAAGGTTTCTGAGAACATTAGTGACTTCGAACAAGATAAAATATGGCAAGGTTGGGATACCTCTGGTGAACACTTAAGCTCTAAATATCAGGAATCTAAGGGATTATTTGATATCACTAGAAAAGTAGCAGGRAGACTMTCCAAYCCATCAGCACTTATTAATAACTTGAAGGAAAAAGTKGTAGATAATTTCGAGTTCTACCAGTCATCTRCTTTAGCTACAGCCTGCGATAATTACTCAAAAAGTTACCCTGAGTTTAAAAAKGATATTGATGWWWKCWTKAMBYTMRGAKGKVMTGYTSMARYRKWCAWRMCTRWRKCTKWMKWYWTTCAYWMWYRTKWTGMRSWYRTTGCMYTWGRKCYWWRAAWMMRYSCTTGGTGTAATTGGCTTGAAGCKAARAAAGTAGCAAGCARTAAAGGTCTYCATAGTGTTATTACAKSYTTRGAADGTCGARAAATTAAAGGYGAAGATACAGTACACCARACAACWAATGCAGTRTGYGCTTGGTTAGCGCCAATACTTATTGATGCATCRGATGCTTTAAGAACATTTAGAACATCAAAGCATGAAAATTTAATTGAARAATTTAGAGATCTTGATGCATTAGTCGCAAAAACAACAGCGGAKTATATTTCRTCRATAGTTGCRTCAGGYACACCKGATCCAAATTCRCCTCAATCTCCTGCTGAGTATGGTGTTCTTTCCAGAGAGTTTAATAAAAAAAGTAATCATAAACCTATCAGGCAACTGATTAATGAAATGGGTGAAAAYCTACTTCATCTTACMCCDTGCTTTATGATGTCACCTCTWTCCGTTTCYCAATTTTTACCWKCTCACTTTAATGCTTTTGATTTAGTRGTMTTTGATGAAGCCTCKCAGATAACAGTTTGGGACGCTGTTGGMACTATTGCYAGGGGTAAAAATGTTATTATTGTTGGCGATCCTAAACAGATGCCACCAACCAATTTCTTTTCAAAAAGCAGTACTGATGATTCAACTGATGAAGCAGATCTTGAAAGTATTTTAGATCAGGCATTATCWGCTCGATTACCWCAYCAYCGTTTAACTGGCCAYTAYCGAAGYCGTCATGAAAGYYTRATTGCCTTTTCAAATAGTCACTATTATGAAAAYTCWTTAGTAACWTTCCCTTGTGCAGAAACTAAAGAAAGTGCKGTTAGTCTGCACRAAATAGATGGGCTGTATGCTAAAGGAAAAACAAGGAACAATATTATAGAAGCCAATGCGGTTGCTGATTATATAGTTGAAAGGTTATCKGATAAGCGGAAGAAATATACTATTGGTGTKGTTACGTTAAATTCWGARCAGCAAMGGTGTATAGAAGAYTGTTTAGAYGATCGTMGWCGCMAGCATCCMYANYCTWKWMYYMTKYWKCCAAGGKAATAAAAAYTACGATCCTATTTTTATTAAAAACCTTGAATCTGTTCAAGGTGATGAACGAGATATTATTATTATAAGTCTAGGGTATGGGCCTGTAGAGCCTTTAGCCAAAACAATGAGTATGAATTTTGGACCTCTTAATAAACAAGGTGGTGAACGAAGACTAAATGTTGCAATTACTAGGGCGACCACTGAAATACATGTATTCGCAAGCTTTGATTATACAATGATCGATTTAAGCCGAACCAGTGCTCTGGCAGTGAAACACCTTAAATACTTTTTGGAGTACGCAGAAAAAGGTCCAATAGCACTGCCTGAGACAGCAGAAGCAAACTACGGAGTTGACCAATTTGACAGTTACTTTGAGGAAAGCGTAGCTTTCGCCTTAAGAGAAAAGGGCTGGCTAGTACAAACTCAAATAGGCGTCAGTAAATTTAGAATCGACCTCGGAATTATCCATCCTGATAAACCAGGTCAATTCCTTGCTGGAATAGAGTGTGATGGGGCAACCTATCATGGTTCGCCTGCCGCAAGGGATAGAGATMGMGTAAGRCATTTAATATTAGAAAACCTTGGSTGGAAATTATTGCGAATATGGTCAACMGATTAYTTTATYGATGAAAATTCAATTATAGAACGAATCCATGACCAGCTTAATGAACTATTGACTTTAGATTTAGCTCAAGAAGAAGAGGAAGATGAGTTAGAAGATATAACTCTAATTGAGCCAGAAGAAGTCGAAGAAGAAAATAGTGTGACAACTATTAATCCTGATAAGTACTTTCATGATAGTTACAAAGTGGCTTTAGAGGGAATGGCTAAAGAAATTTTACATGAAAAAAATGCAATTTCTCTCCATGAATTGGCATCTGACATTGGCTGGAAACATAATTTAGCAAGAACAACTAAAAAACAGCTTGACCATATTGAATCAATTATTAGCCCATGGGCTGGAATTGCGAAACATCGGTCTGGAGAAGTTACAGTATGGAAATCTTCAGATGATATTGAAGGTATAGTGCAGTGGCGAGGTGTAAATGCTTTTGGTATTCCTAGAGAATGGAGTTCTATTGCTTACCCTGAAAGGCTTGGTTTAGTTCAAGATGCATTAAAAAAATCACCGCATGCACCTGTTGATTACATTTTTAACGAATTTAGCTTAAACAGGCGGACTAAGAGCACAACAAATAAGTTTGAGTCTTGGGTTCAGGAGTATCAGTCTAGAGAGCTAACTTAGGAATACGGGATACGTAAATTACTATTAGTGACAATGATATGAACATAGAGATAATTATTCATATAAGCTGGTTTGTAAAGTATTTCCTTAATATTAATGAGAATAATAGCTGATGTTTCATTACAAAAAGAAACCTAAAATACAAAAATGACAGAATGGCTTATTTTTGCACTAATCGGCGTATTGACTGGCTTGCTTTCAGGTTTACTGGGGCTTGGTGGTGGACTGATTGTGGTGCCTTGTTTATTGACTGTGTTCGCATTAATGGGCTATGCCGATACGATGTTGATGCATATGGCGGTGGCTACGTCATTGGCGACTATTACGGTGACGTCTTTAGCCTCTATTTATACTCATGCTCAGTTAGATAATATTAATTGGTCGATAGTAAAACGCTTGTCACCTAGTTTGATGGTCGGCAGCTTTATTGGGGCTTACTGTTCTTTATTAGTATCAAGTGATGGCTTGCAGTTAGGCTTTGCGGTTTATGCCATTATCATTGCGATTAAGATTAATTACCCTGCACCGGTTTCATTAAGTGATCGTTTATTAGAACAGCCTACGGTGTCTGTTGCCGGTGGTGTGATTGGCAGTGTATCGGCTTTGATTGGCATAGGTGGTGGTTCGCTGACTGTGCCTTATTTTTTGATGGCGAAACAAACTATGTCTCGCGCGGTAGGGACGGCGGCTATGTGTGGTTTACCAATATCAATATCAGCCGTGCTTGCGTTTATGCTGTTAGAACAAAATAGTGATGTTGAGCTAAGTCTAATTCATTGGCCTGCTTTTTTAGGCATTGTCAGTACCAGCATTATTTTTGCCGTGGTGGGGGCCAAGTTAACTCGGGTATTACCGGTTAGTTTGTTGAAGAAAATCTTCTCGGTGGTATTGCTGGTAATGGGGTGTTATTTGTTGATTCAACGTTAGGCTAAGCTTAATTGATATTGAAGCATGCATTTTCAATGAGAACGAGTATAATTAACCCATTTTTATTCCTAATAGAGCACTTTTACTATGAATCTTGACCGCGTTGGCCCAGGCAAAAATATGCCTGACGTAATGAATGTTATCATCGAAATCCCTTCTAATTCTGCTCCCGTTAAGTATGAAGTAGATAAAGAAACAGGTGCTTTATTCGTTGATCGTTTCATGAATACAGCGATGTTTTACCCTTGTAACTACGGTTATGTGCCTGAAACATTGTCTGGTGACGGTGATCCTGCTGATGTTTTAGTGGTGAGTCCTTATCCTTTATTAAGTGGTTCTGTGGTTGAGTGTCGTCCTGTTGGCATGTTGAAAATGACGGATGAATCGGGTGAAGACGCTAAGATTTTAGCGGTTCCTACAGATAAAATGTTTGAAGATATCAAATCGTTAGAAGACTTACCTAAGTATGAACTTGATCGTTTGTCTCATTTCTTTGAACACTATAAAGATCTAGAAAAAAACAAATGGGTCAAAATCGGCGGTTGGGTTGGAATTGAAGAAGCTAAAGCTGAACTAGTGGCTAGCGTTAAACTTCATAACGAAAGCAAATAGTATGTAATTAAGCCGTCGCTATCAGTAACGGCTGTAGTATTTCGGCGAACTGGATAATCATCCAGTTCGCCGATTTTTTATCTGTAATAAGGTTTACGTTATGACAACATTAATTTTACAAGGTACATCACTGACTGATGATGCAGCCGCCGCTATTGCTTCATCCGTTTCAGGTGAGTTGAGTCAGCAAGCTCGTTATCAGGTGATTGAAACCAATCAAACAGTATCAGCTGAGCAGTTAACTGGCTTTCGAGCTGATAATGCATTTGATATTAATCAGCTTCCAGATGGTTTTGTATCAACGCAGGCTCGTTTATTAGTTACTGATATGGATTCCACTCTTATTAATATAGAGTGTGTTGATGAAATTGCTGACTTTATTAATGTTAAACCGCAGGTTGCCGAGATTACCGAAGCTGCAATGCGAGGTGAGATTGATTTTGAAACCTCATTACGTCAACGTGTAGCCTTATTAAAAGGTTTAGATGTATCGGCATTAGAGCGTGTTTATATGGAACGCTTACAGTTGAACCCGGGCGCTAGCGTTATGTTGGATGCATTGCAACAGGCGAATATTAAAACAGCCTTGGTATCAGGTGGTTTTACTTTCTTTACTGAGCGGTTGAAACAACGTTTAGGTTTAGACTTCACCATGGCTAATGTATTGGGTGAACATAAAGGTAAACTGACGGGTGAAGTGGAAGGCGATATTTGTGGCGCTCAAGCAAAAGCAGACTTTTTACTCGATCATTGTGATAAATTGAATATCTCAGCCAATCAGGTCATTTCTATGGGTGATGGTGCCAATGATTTATTGATGATGAAAGAGGCAGGCTTAAGCATTGCTTATCACGCTAAACCAACCGTACAACAGCAAGCTGCAACCTCGTTAAATCATTGTGGTTTGGACGGTGTAGTCGGATTGTTACAGTTAAGTTAAGATTACACTTGAAATCAACTCCCATGACCCCATATGAAGTTGATTAGCTAATTTATTTTAAAACGAAGGTAGTATGAACATGGATATAATGGAACGCATTAAAGAAGTAGTTGAAGGTAATTCAATTGTTTTGTTTATGAAAGGTTCGCCTGATTTCCCACAATGTGGTTTTTCTATGCGTGCATCGCAAGCTGTTACTGAGTGTGGCAAAGAATATAAGCATGTTGATGTATTAGCTGACCCTGAAGTACGTTCTAACTTAGTACGTTATGCAGATTGGCCAACATTCCCACAACTTTTCATTAACGGTGAATTAGTAGGCGGCTGTGACATCATCATGGAAATGTATGAAAACGGCGATTTGAAAACAATGATTGATCAAGCATAAGCATAATTAACCATGAGTAACGAGCAAGATCATAACGAAATGGATGACCACGATATCATTGTTGCTCCAGCTAAACCTAAGCTGAAGCAACCACCGAAGTATCGTGTGTTAATGATGAATGATGATTACACGCCAATGGATTTTGTCATTGAAGTGTTGCAAGACTTATTTCGTATGGGCCATGAAAATGCCACTAAAACAATGATGCAAGTGCATGTTGAAGGCAAGGCTGAATGCGGTATTTTTACCTTTGAAATTGCTGAGGCAAAAGTAGAGCAAGCCAATAGCTATGCTCAACAAAATGGTCATCCGTTACAGTGTACGATGGAAGAAGAATAAGCGCTTCTTTCATCACGTGCATCAATATATGAGTGCATATAATTAACAAGGCAGCAAAATGCTAAGTAAAGAATTGGAACATACTTTAAGTCAAGCGTTTAACTATGCACGTAAACGGTCGCATGAGTTTTTAACGGTCGAGCATTTATTATTAGCCTTACTGGAAAATGGTCAAGCACTTGCTGTATTGAGTGATTGTGCTGCCGACATTGTGACTCTTCGACAAGATCTCAGTGATTTTCTAGCAGATAATATTGAAACATTATCTGAAGATAGTGAACGGGATACCCAACCTACACTAGCATTTCAACGCGTATTGCAACGTGCAGTGATGCATGTGCAATCATCAAGCGGTACTGAAGTCACGGGTGCAAACATTCTGGTTTCAATCTTTTCTGAACAACAATCACAGTCTGTTTACTTTTTACAAAAACAAGATATTCAGCGCTTAGACGTGGTTAATGCTATTACCTATAGTAATAGTGATGATACTGAGGAAAGTTCAGATACCGAAACGACAACAGAAGAAAGCAGCCAAGAAGGTAAAAACCCACTTAGCTTATATGCCAGTAACTTAAATATTCTGGCTGAGCAAGGTAAGATTGATCCATTGATTGGTCGTGCCTATGAAGTGGAACGTACGCTACAAATCTTATGCCGCCGTCGTAAAAATAATCCCTTATTTGTCGGTGAAGCTGGCGTAGGTAAAACAGCATTGGCAGAAGGGCTTGCCCGTCGAATAGTTAATGGTGAAGTACCTGAAATTCTTGCAACTTCGGTGATCTACTCATTAGATATGGGGGCTTTGGTAGCCGGAACTAAATATCGTGGTGATTTTGAAAAACGCTTAAAAGCATTATTAAAAGAAATCAGCGAGCAAGAAAATGCGATTTTATTTATTGATGAAATCCATACGCTAATTGGTGCTGGTTCAGCTGGTAATAGTGCGATGGATGCGGCTAACTTACTCAAACCTTTATTGGCAAGTGGTGAGTTGAAATGTATGGGTTCAACTACCTATCAAGAATACCGGGGTATTTTTGAACATGATCGTGCTTTAACACGTCGATTCCAAAAAATTGATGTGCCTGAGCCTTCAGTAATCGAAACGATTCAAATCTTAAAAGGTTTGAAACCAGGTTTAGAAAAACATCATGATGTGCGTTATACCAAAGCAGCGTTAGAACAAGCAGCTGAATTGGCGGACCGTCATATTAATGATCGTTTTTTACCTGATAAAGCGATTGATGTCTTAGATGAAGTCGGTGCTGCACAGCGAATTTTGCCTAAATCAAAACGTAAAAAGCAGATCGGTGTGACGGATGTGCAGAATATTGTAGCTAAGATTGCCCGTATTCCTGCCAAAACAGTTAATAATACCGATAAAGATAATTTGCGTAGTTTAGAGAACAATCTTAAGCATGTTATTTTTGGGCAAGGTGAAGCGATTGCTACTTTATCTTCAGCGATTAAAATGGCCCGTTCAGGTTTAAGCCATCCCGATAGACCTACGGGTTCCTTTTTGTTTACAGGCCCAACAGGTGTGGGTAAAACAGAAGTAACACGTCAATTAGCTCTTAATTTGGGTGTTGAGTTGATTCGCTTTGATATGTCTGAGTATATGGAAAGCCACACTGTCTCTCGCTTGATTGGTGCGCCTCCTGGTTATGTCGGTTATGACCAAGGTGGACTATTAACTGAAGCGGTAAATAAGCAACCTCATGCGGTACTGTTGCTCGATGAAATTGAAAAAGCACATCCTGATGTATTCAACTTGTTATTACAGGTTATGGACCATGGTACTTTAACCGACAATAACGGTCGTAAGGCTGATTTTAGAAATATTATTTTGGTGATGACGAGTAATGCCGGTGCTCAGGAGATGGGCCGTTCATCAATGGGCTTTAGCGAACAAAATCATCAATCAGATGGCAAAGAGGCGATTAAACGCACCTTTAGCCCAGAGTTCCGTAATCGTCTTGATGGTATTATTCAATTCAAACCTTTAGARAGTGATGCAATCCTTCGTGTGGCGGATAAATCAATTCTTGAACTTGAGTTAGTTTTACAAAAGAAAAATGTTACGCTTGAAATTGATGACGATGCTCGTAAATGGCTAGCTGAACATGGTTATGACATTAAAATGGGTGCTCGACCTATGGCTCGCCTAGTTCAAGATAAGATAAAACGTCCTTTAGCTGATGAATTATTGTTTGGTGAGTTAAGCGAAGGGGGTCATGTCAAAGTGGTGCTAAAAGAGGGCGAATTGGCCCTTGATATCGTCAAAGAAACAGAAAAAGTATAGAAGCATTAGCTTAGCCTGATAGTAGCTACTATCAGGCTATTTTTTTGCATAAAATCTATTGACTTTTGCTAAGCCATTGAAAGTTATTCACCTGCTAGATTCTCTTTTATATATTACATGAGATGATCATAGCTAACTCACTGATCTTTAATGTCCAATTTGTAACTCTTTGATATTTAATAGGATTAAATAAGGTGGTTACTTTTTAACCATTTGGGGTTGAGGATATATAGAAGAACGACTTAGCGTCTTACACAAATGTTAATCACAGACTTATCCACAGAAATTGTGAGTAACTATTACTGTTTTGTTACAGTATGATTATATTAAAGCTCAATGCCTTTTTGAGCCTTAATCCCAGCTCTAAATGCATGTTTAACATCATCGATACGACTGACAGTATCCGCGGCCTCAATTACTGCTTCAGGCGCTCCTCGACCGGTGATAATGACATGTTTCATAAGATCTC
This sequence comes from Gammaproteobacteria bacterium, assembly GCA_002402245.1. Classification (GTDB taxonomy): domain Bacteria; phylum Pseudomonadota; class Gammaproteobacteria; order Nitrosococcales; family Methylophagaceae. The sequence goes on from NVVP01000005.1 coordinate 52,447, forward strand.
TTTTGGCGATGTCAGCCAGCACTGTTTCGACATTAAGATATTTCATCTTAAGCACGATGTTTAACTCGTCAAATAGAACAACATCAATTGTAGGATCCATTAATAGTTTTTTACACACTTCCCAACCTTGTTCGGCCGAGGCAATATCTTGTTGCAGGTTTTGCGTATCCCAAGTAAAACCATCACCCATTACGTGATATTCGACTTCATCAGGAAAACGACGGAAAAAGGTTTCTTCACCGGTGCTGTAAGCACCTTTAATGAATTGCACCACACCGACACGCATAGTATGACCCAGAGCGCGAGCGACCATACCAAAGCCTGATGAACTTTTACCTTTACCATTACCGGTAATCACTAATAACAAGCCTTTATCTTTATCGGCTTTTTTAATTTTGTCATCAACCACTTCTTTATGGCGCTTCATTCGTTTTTGGTGACGTTGTGTTTTATCTAAATCAGCCATKGTGATTRTATTCCTGARTTTKNTATTTTAAARAATGACCGCAGTCATRAGTGCACTGGTTTCAATGATCTCAACCATGGCYCCAGCAGTATCGCCTGTGGTTCCACCRAGTCGTTTRAGCATGATGTAACGTAATAGGATGATAGTRGCGAAGAAGAKGGCKGTAGCRAYRAARCCAAGGCTAATTAAAGCTAATAAACTAATTACMCCRATRACTATTCGYARWGRTTCTTTCGGCATAGTTTCAACTAKSAKTGAWCCAATRCCRTTAGGTCTYACATACGGTGTAGTRAGTAATAAAATAGGTAGGGCKGTTCGAGCCAGAATAATAATGGCAAAYARGCTTAASYAGTCRTGTTGYTGAATWAGCTCCACCAGCATCACCCATTTGATTAGCACCATTAGRATKAGRATGACCACAGCAATAGGGCCACTGGCMGGATCYTTCATRATSGCTAAGGTTTTTTGTTTATCGCCTAAGCCGCCTAGCCATGCATCGGCACTATCAGCTAAACCATCAATGTGYAGKCCACCTGTTAATACAATCCAWACTAGCAARCTGACGACRGCAATCACYGAGGCTGATTGATTGTTTAACAGCCACACAGTGAGCATCATAATGCTGGCGATAATAAAACCCACTAATGGGTAATAAAGTAACGATTGACCGTTATTTCGCTTATCTACTGGCTCGCTTAATTTAACCGGAATAATAGTCAAAAACTGCAATGCGATAAGAAAAGACTGCCACTGATTCATGATGATTTTTCTGACACGGTGGCTTCTGCAAAGGTTGCCATATCATTGTGTAATGAACAGCTCAATTTTAGTAGTGCTAAGGCGACAGCAGCGCCACTGCCTTCACCGAGACGCATACCAATATTAAGTAATGGCTCAGCTTTTAATTCGGCTAATACATATTGATGACCGGGTTCAGCTGAACAGTGACTAAATAGGAACCAGTGCTGGCAGTCAGGGTTAATACGCTGTGCGACTAAAGCGGCCACAGAGCTAATAAAACCATCAATTAACATCGGTAAGCCTAACTTAGCACACTGTAGATAACTAGCCGTTAACGCGGCGATTTCAAAGCCTCCTAAGTATTGTAGGATTGTTAAGGGAGAAGTAAGTTGTGATTGATGTTGGGCTAAAGCTTGGTCGATTATATTGGCTTTATGTTGCACTGCAGATTGATCTAAGCCTGTTCCTGGCCCAACTAACTCAGCAGCAGGTCGATTTAATAAAGCACAGGCAATAGCGGTTGCCGAGCTAGTATTACCAATGCCCATTTCACCCCCAATAAATAGCTGCTTCCCTGACTCTTTGACTTCATCAATATAGAATCGGGCAACATTCATCGCTTGTTGGCATTGTTGCATCGTCATGGCTGCTTGATGAAGAAAGTTAGCGGTGCCGGCAGAAATACGTTCATCTTCAACATGTTCTAACTGTTCTAATTCAGCTACTGTGCCCATATTAATCACTGATAAGTCTGAATCTGTTTCTTCAGCTAACACACTAATAGCGGCCCCACCGCGAGAGAAGTTACGAATCATTTCAGCTGTTACCGCTTGTGGGAAAGCAGATACGCCTTCTTCGACAATGCCATGATCGGCTGCAAAAATAGTGATTTGTACATAATCAACGCGTGGATGAGCGGTGCCTTGCAAGCCTGCGAGTTTAGTAGCAACATTTTCTAATTGGCCTAATGAACCTGCCGGTTTAGTCAACTGTTGTTGGCGTGCCAGTGCTTGATCAAGAAACTGCTGATTTATTTTTTTTACTGGATGGGCTAACCATTGTTCAAAATCAGTCATTTATTTGTCCTTTTAAATAATGAGGCAAGCCGGCCACGGTTAGTACAACATGTTCACATTGCTGGGCGATACGTTGGTGAAGCACGCCGACTTCATCACAGTAACGGCGGGTTAATTCACCTAATGGCGTGATGCCCATATTGGTTTCATTACTGACCATAATTAAAGTAGCTTGCATTGTCTTTATATAATCCAGCAAGGCATCAATTTCTTGTCGTAATGCCGATTCATTGTCAGCCATAAGTAAATTAGTTAACCATAAAGTCAGGCAATCAACCAAAATACAATTATCAGCTTGATCATAGTGCTGAATTGTAGAGGCTAAGTTTATAGGCGATTCAACGGTTAACCATTGTGCTGGCCGTTGTTGTTGGTGCTTATTTATTCGCTCAAGCATTTCATCATCATCAGCCGAGGCAGTGGCAATATAAACCACGTTTAAATCTGTTCTAATGGCTAATTGCTCGGCAAAATGGCTTTTACCTGACTTAACGCCGCCTAATATTAATGATGTGCTCATAGTTTTATATCTGCTAAGGCGAGTAAATCAGCGAGTAGTGTTGTGTCTAAATTATCTTCAATCATATCAGCCAGCCGTTCAATTTCTGTTTCACGTAGCGTATGATAATCAATATTTTCAAACTCAGTAAAGCCTGCCCATTTTAATAATGCAGTACAGGCCTGCGTATGTTCAAACAAACCATGAATATACGTACCTAGAATTTGGTTATCATCACTAATCGCGCCTTCATCTTGGCCATTAAAATGAGCGACAGGGCGATTAAGCGCTTCACCTTCAGTCTTTCCTGCATGAATTTCATAACCTGCCACTGTGGCATTATCGAGATGTAATGTACCTGTAGAGTTAGACAATTGTTTGCCGTCTTGTAAGGTGGTGGTTAAATTAAGCAATTTCAAACCGTCAGTTTGACCTGGTTCACCCTCAATTCCTCGAGGATCAAGTACTTGTTGGCCTAACATTTGATAACCACCACAAATGCCAATGACTTTGCCACCATAGCGTAGGTGTTTATTAATCGCTTCAGACCAGCCATTGTCTTTTAATATCTGTAAATCATCACGCACACTTTTAGAACCGGGCAAGATAATAAGGTCGGCATTCGGAATAGGCTGATCAATTTTTACAAATTCTAGATCAATTAAAGGATGTAAGCGTAAGGGGTCAAAGTCGGTGTGGTTACTGATTCTTGGATACACTGGCACAATGACTTTGAATGTAGCTTGAGTTGATACTTGTTGGGTATTAATTGCATCTTCAGCTTCGAGATGGAAATTGGCTAAATAGGGTAGTACTCCCAACACAGGCTTACCTGTTTTTTTCTCTAACCAATCTAAACCAGATTGAAGCAAGCTAATATCACCTCGGAATCGGTTGATAATAAAGCCTTTGATACGATCTCTTTCTGATTGTGACAATAATTCTAAGGTACCGACTAGTTGAGCAAATACGCCACCACGATCAATATCGGCAACTAATAAAACAGGACAATCAACCGCTTCAGCAAAGCCCATATTGGCAATATCATGATCGCGTAAATTAATTTCAGCAGGGGAACCGGCACCTTCAACCATAACAATCTGGTATTGCTGGCGTAACGATTGATGCGACTCTAATACTGCGGCCATCGCTGTTTGTTTATAGTGGTGGTAGTCTTGCGCTTCCATATTACTAATGGCATGACCTTGAATAATAACTTGTGCACCGGTATTAGAATTCGGCTTCAATAACACCGGGTTCATATCAGTATGAGGGATGAGGTTACAGGCTTGTGCTTGTACCGCTTGTGCTCGTCCTATTTCACCACCATCAACTGTAACAGCACTGTTTAATGCCATATTTTGAGGTTTAAAAGGGGCGACTGTATAGCCTTTTCGATATAACCAACGGCAAAGTGCGGTGACTACGGTACTTTTACCCGCATCAGAAGTGGTGCCTTGAATCATGAATGTATGTTGCTTCATTCAGGTTTTAATCCTTGTAATGCGGTGTGTAAACGTTGCCAATCAGCTTCAGTTTTAGCTAAACCAAAACGTAAACTAGATGGCTTTGTAAATAAACGAGTAAAAATTCCTTGCTGTGCAAGTTGCTGGTGAATAGAGCTGGCATGTGGGGTCAGCACCCATTGGAATAGATTACAACTRCCTATRGGCWTAAGRCCTGCTTGAGTRAGTARGCTATTCAAACGTTYACCTTGTATMGAYAAGTTSTKWCKAGTYARMTTTTGCCATTGCATATCAGATAGAGCCTGTTGTGCCACATAACGAGAAAYACTCGCAATCGGCCATGGRCCTAGTTTTTCTTCTAGTTGTCTCARCARTGTTTYTTCGGCTAATACAAAGCCTACTCTTAAGCCMGCTAARCCAAAAAACTTRCCGATAGARCGTAAAATGATTAARCCTTTTTGYGGRCTATGYTGAGCYAAGCTTTGCTGTGGGKCACTATCAATAAAGGCTTCATCAACAATAAGCCAGCCACCTTTAGCYGCTARTGTTTTAYGCCAGCTTAATAACTGTTCAGGGCTAAACCGATGCCCAGTGGGATTATTAGGGTTAATAATGATAAGTACATCGAGCTGTGTAATCTGCTCATCAATCTGTTCAACTTCAAGCTCAATAATATCGTGACCTGCAGTATCCCAAGCATGATGATGTTCAGCATAAGCAGGCGAGAGCACGCCCACTTTGCTATGTGAGCGTAATGAAGGCAAGGTTTGAATTGCAGCTTGAGAACCCGATACAGCTAATAAGGACTCAGTTTGATAATAGTGCTGAGCTGCAGCGATTAAACCATCATCATCCTGAGGTAATTGCGACCAAATTGAGTCTGTAAAGTGACTCGGAACAGGCCAACCATTAGGATTGATACCGGTAGACAGATCTAGGCAGCTTTCAGGCTCAAAGTTATATTGCTTTGCCAAGGCATTAAGGCGACCACCGTGTTTAAGCATAGCTGACTACCGATATTAGGAGTAATACTGCAACCCACAACACAATACTATGGCGTAATAAACGTAAAGCTCGGTAGATGTCAGCAGCGGTTGGTTCATCGCCATAACCTAATAAGATACGTTGATGCCACTGGCTATCGTATTGTGCCGGCCCACCTAAGGTAATATTCAGTGCGCCAGCACCGCTTGCCATAACAGGCCCAGCATTGGGGCTATCCCATTGTGAGGCTTGTGTTCGCCATGCACGTAAGGCTAGTGTTGTTTTGCCTACCACAGCATAACTCAGGGCGGTAAGCCTCGCAGGGATGTAATTGAGTACATCATCAAGGCGAGCAGCAAAGCGGCCAAAATAAAGATAGTGTGAATTTCGATAGCCCCACATAGCATCTAATGTATTTGATAAACGGTAAAAAATAACACCTGGAATGCCGGCAATTAAAAACCAAAATAGGGCAGAAAAAACACTATCAGCACCATTTTCTAATACCGATTCAATCGCGGCTCGAGGGATATGTAAGGTAGCAGGATCTCGACTAACAATTCGACTTGCATGATAGCGAGCTTGTTCATTATTACCAGATTCTAAATTATCAGCTATTGGTTGAGAATGTTGATGTAAGCTTTTGTTTCCTATTGATAGTGTTAAAATTATCACGGCGACTAAACTGCCTATATAATTAATCTCTGCTAATACAAAGCCTAAGACACTAAGTGGCATTAACAAGCAAAGCACGGCAATAAATCCACGTATTATTTGCTGTGTATTACTGCTTGATTTGGAATAAAAAACAGCTTCAATTTTATTAGCTAAATAACCAAAGCCTACAAGTGGATGATAACGTTTTGGCTCACCTAAAAACCAATCTAGGCTGAGCGCAATAATGATGATGATAGTATCTGCCAGCATGAGCGTTAATCGTTATTCCAACTATTTTCAAATAATACATCTTTTAATGGAGCCGCTTGTSRYCWGNKMWCKMRTTYTWATRMSKKYKSWGMANRMWWMWCAKYAMSAKRGCMRAGWCAAATAATGGCTATGGCTTTGGCTCCGTCAGGGATTGAGAGTAATTTAGCGAGTTCAACAGGTTCAAATAAGGATACCCAGCCCATGCCTAATCCYTCAGCACGTGAGGCTAACCACATATTCTGAATAGCACAGGATACTGAAGCTAAATCCATCTCAGGCAAGGTTCGGCGGCCAAAGACATGAGGTTCACGCTTATCCATCAAGCACATAACTAACAGTTCAGCACACTGGCTAATGCCCTCAACTTTAAGCTTCATAAACTCATCTTGACGCTCACCAAGTGCTTTAGCCGTATTCACACGCTCAGTATCTACCTGCTGTTTAATTGACTGTCTGATAGTGCTGTCAGTAATGCGAATAATACGCCATGGCTGCATTAGGCCCACACTGGGAGCATGATGGGCTGCATTGAGAATACGATTTAAAACGGTTGTATCAATAGGCGTTGATAGAAAGTGACGCATATCACGGCGTTGATGAATGGCACGGTAGACTGCATCTTTATCTTCATCACTAAAGCTGTGTGAGTTTGAGGTCATGGTAAAAACAATTCAGCCACGGCAGTAGGGTTGGAAGCAAAGTAAAAGTGAATATACGAGGCCGTTAAGCGTTGTTGTTGATAGACCGCTTCATTACAGTGCTTGCCATTAGGGTTTGAACCATGAGCAATAACGGGGGCTGACGTCTCTAATAAAGAATGATGATAAGTATGGCCTCGTAACTCTTGACCATTGAACTCAACAGACTGTAAAGCTAAGGCGGTTAAGCGGGCTTGTAATACCGCATGACCATTGATTAAGCCAACCATGATGGCTTTAGCGCCTTGTTTATCAGTCAATGACTCAGTTAAATACAACATGCCGCCACATTCAGCTAACACGGGTTTATCGGCCTGATAATGAGCAATAATGTCTTGTTTTAAAGCGGTATTGTTCGCTAAGGCATCTAAATGCAATTCAGGATAACCACCGGGTAAATATAAGCTGTCACACTCAGGTAGTAGGTCATCTTTTAAAGGTGAAAAGAAGACTAACTCAGCGCCCATGGCTTCTAATAAATCTAGATTAGCAGGGTNGWTANMATKARAAWGNSAGCATCACGCGCAATGGCAATACGCACACCTTGTAATGTGTTGTCTTGTTTGGTGGGTGCGGCATCAAATGTATTAAGCGGCAAGTTAATATTGTCATTAAGCTTTAGCTGCTGGCTAATGGTATGCAATATCTGGTCTAAATCATCGATTTCATCAGCCGCCACTAAGCCTAGGTAACGGCTCGGTAATACAGCCTCTTTTTGACGAGCTAATACGCCATAACAAGGTAAGTCATCCACTAGTGAGTCGACCAACATTTGATAATGACGGTCACTGCCAACACGGTTAGCCAATACGCCGGCAAGTTGTATATCAGTACGGTAATTAGCTAGGCCAAAGGCTAAAGCGCCAAAGGTCTGTGCCATAGCTGAACCATCAATGACAGCGAGTACTGGAATATTAAATCTAGCCGCTAAATCAGCAGTGGAAGGATCACCATCAAACAGGCCCATTACACCTTCAATTAAGATGATGTCTGCGGTTGCTGCTGCATCTGCCAATAATTGACGACAGGCTTGTTCACCGACCATCCATAAGTCAAGTTGATACACCGTGTGCTGTGATGCCTGCTGCAATATCATTGGATCTAAGAAATCAGGGCCTATTTTAAAGACTCGAACCTGTTTTCCTTGTTGTCGATATTGGTACGCTAATGCAGCGGTAACCGTTGTTTTGCCTTGACCTGATGCCGGAGCTGAAATAACCAGTGCAGTGCACGAGTGAGTTTTGCTCAAGAATGATGATCCTGTTTTTGCGATGCTGTATTAGCAATCACGACTACCGCTACATGACAAACCGCCGCAATCGCGAGGTAAAAGCCAAGGTTGCTGAGTTGATTCGGATAGTAGTTGATAAAACGTTGACCAAATTCAGCCAAAGTAGCATCAGGATAACGACCAGAAAAGAAGTAGAAACCACCACTTGATAGTATGTTGCTAGTAACCGTTGCAAGCGCTAGGCTTAAGCTAAGAGGTAGTAAAGTCTTCAGTGAAAAAGTATAACGTTTTGCATACCAAAGGCCGGCAAGCCAAAGTGCGCCATAAGCTGGAATTAATAGTGGGTAGGCAGGAGAGACACAAAAGCTACTGACGCCACCCCAAGTAATGGCTGCAAAATCAAGYAAAGCCGCTTCAGCTAATAGAACAGGGAAGAACCATTTAGGYGCAAYATATAAGCCGGCTAAAAAGAATATMGCCCAGCTTGCGCTTGGTAAATGATTGATGGTGGCAAAGTGATGRCCACGAGTTAAAAATAGTAAGGCCATTAATAAMAYGGCAATAATCGCTTGATTGCGAGGTGAAACAGAAAGCATNAAAAATCTCCAGCGTGCCGACCCGCACGATTARCTGAGTTANAAAGAYATAACKATCCTGTTACATCATGAATNAWWTTAGGTGGTATTCGGACTNWRYTTTAANNTGKTYAAAACTTACCGTTGCGGGGGCAGTGCTGGAWTTGTATTNAGTGYTACGCACCAGCTTTCCCATTTACATATCAGCCTTANTNTRTAAGSAGATAATACCTAAANWATGWGGCATAGGTTAAGTGGGGCYATAAGGCTTGTCAACTTAATCTAACCRMCGASTAATATTTGACTAATKTRWCTAATAACWCTAMKATTCGCCGCAGCTTTAGGTGATCTCGACCCAAAATTGAGATTTAAACGGGAAGCTGGTGAACCTTTTATCAAGGTGATTCTAGCACTGCCCCCGCAACGGTAAGCGTTGAATACAAACAGATAACACCACTGTGATACGTCACGGGAAGGTGGTTTGTAAAAATGATTTATAAAGAATGACATAAATCCAACGTAAGTCCGGAGACCGGCCTGAGGTTTTAATGATAACCATGTTGGTATCATCCCAAAATTTGGATCGCGGGTGAGCGTATCCTAGGAGATAAAATGAAACATTCACAAGGCAACTCTGCCTTACGTACCTCTATACCTTTTACATTGACAGCCATTGCAGCCTCAATGATTTCTTTTTCAAGCATCGCAGCAGCTGAACAATTAGATACAGTCACTGTAACTGCTAATCGTATGGCATCAGATAACGTTCTTGCTGCTACAACAGTTATTACACGTGATGACATTGAGCGTTTACAAATTACAGATTTATCTAGTTTATTGTCACGCCAAGTTGGCATTGATTTTACTACTAATGGTGGTATAGGAAAAACGAGTAGCCTATTTATTCGAGGAACAAGTTCGGATCATGTGCTCTTTTTAGTTGATGGTGTGAAATGGTATTCAGCCACATCAGGTGGTTCTGCTATTCAACATTTTCCCGTGGAACAAATTGAACGCATTGAAATTGTGCGCGGTTCTCGTTCAGGATTATATGGTTCAGAAGCCATTGGTGGTGTAATTCAAATCTTTACCCGTAAAGGTCAGCAAGGCATGACGCCTTATGCCAAAGTCGCTTACGGCACACATGCTAGTAAACAAGTTGCCGCTGGTATTAGTGGTGGTAACGACACAACTAAATATAATTTTAGCGTTAATCATCAATCTACGGATGGAATTGATCTCGGTCGTGATCTAAATAAAGATAATGATGGCTATGAAAACACTAGTTTTTCAGCAAATGTTGAACATGATTTTACCAAAAATGTGACTGTTGGAATTAATATTACCCGTGCAGAGTCGGATAATGAATATGACGATTTTGGGACAACTAATATTATGGAAGGGGAGGCAACTCAGCAAATATTAGGTAGTCATTTAAGTTGGAATGTTAATGATATTTGGACATTATCTGCACAAATAAATGAGTCGAGAGATCAATCAGAATCATTTAAAAACTCATCTTCTGACGGAATTTATAATACTCGACGCAGATCGATGAGTGTGATTAATACTTTAAGTTTAAATGATAGTCACATAGTGAATTTAGGTTGGGATTATGAAAATGATCATATTGCCTCTAATGCGACTTATGCTGAAACATCACGTGATAATAAAGCGGTCTTTATTAGTTTGCAAAGCCAGCTAGATAAAGCGTCGTGGTTATTAAGTGGGCGCCATGATAATAATGAGGCATTTGGCACGCACAATACAGGAACAGCTGAATGGGGTTACCAACTTCATGATAACTTACAGATAACTGCCAATTATGGTACAGCCTTTAAAGCACCATCATTTAATTCGCTATATTACCCAGGAGGTAGTGGTAACCCATTAGTGAAGCCTGAGGAGTCAAAATCTTGGGGATTTGGTTTTAATGGTGTGGAGTCTAATTTTGATTGGGCATTTAATTTTTATAATACAAAAATTATTAATTTAATTGAATGGGCACCTATTTCCCCTGGAAGTTGGACATATGTACCTTCAAATGTAGCGAGTGCTGAAATTAAAGGTGTTGAGTTTGAAATTAATACAACACTATTTGGTGCTGATATTTCTGCGGATGCTAGCTTCTTATCACCAGAAGACAGCTCAAATGGTACGACACTACAAAGAAGAGCTAAACGTTTAGCAAACCTTCATATTGATAAACAGTGGAATGCATGGTCTGCCGGTGCAAGCTGGAAGTTACGCGGCCAAAGTTTTAATAAGAAAAATAACATTGATCCCTTAGGTGGCTTTTCTATTGTGGATTTACGTACAGCATATAAAGTTAATCAAGACTGGTTAGTGCAAGCAAGTATTAATAATTTGTTTGATAAAGAGTATCAAACAGTGAAAGGCTACAACAGCTTAGATCGTACAGCCATGTTGACTTTGTCTTATTCACCTAAATAAGTTTATGAGTTAATTCTAAAATAGGCTTGTAGCTTTTGCTGCAAGCCTATTTTTTTGTTTATAACTGACCACCATGAAAACTTAACACCGGTGGATAGTCTTCATATTGAGTAATTCGACTTAGGTTGGCATAAGGTACTTCAAGACGGAATAGGTTTTCTTCTGGGAAACCTAGCACATGGCTAATTATGGTTCTAATTACACCGGCATGAGTGATTAACACACAGTGTTCGATTTTATCCTGGTGCAAGGATTGTAATAAATTATCCCACGCACTAAGTACACGGTGTTTAAAGTCTTGGTAGCTTTCACCTTCGGGTGGCGTTATAGATGAAGGGGCAGCCATAAATTGCATTAATTGTTCTGCATGCTCGCTTTCATACAAGCTTGTTAATTGTTCGCCATCCCATATGCCAAAATTGATCTCTTGAAATGACGGTTCAATTAATAAAGGCAATGATAAATTATCAGATAATTCTTGGGCAAAACTACTACAGCGCGAAAGTGGTGAGCTGATAACTTTTGACCAAGGTGGACTGTCATCCCCTGGTACCGCACGCATCTGGCTTAAGCCCAATGCGGATAAAGGTTCATCAGTTTGACCTAATAATTTACTACCGCCTGCAGCATCGCCGTGACGAAGTAAGTCAATTGTGATTTTATTCATGTAAGTCATTAATTTTAATATATAAAAATAAGTTGAAATAGTAAGGTGGATCAGGTTATCCTATTTCTAGATATAGAAAGTTCCATCAACACATTACAAGGATTTTATTGTGGCTATAGTCGTTAATAAAGATAGTTTACCAGTAGTCATTAGAGGCGAGGTATTGAGTTTAGTTTTCCCTGAGAATTAGACGTCGTTTTATTCTGAAACGTATATTTCTTTAAGCCCTCAACTACTTTGGCTACTATATTATGACCCCACCAATTGATAAACACGCATTACCTAACTTGGCACCTCGTATTGCTGCTGCAATATTCACCATTTGGTTTATTGTTTTATTAGGCCAATGGCTGCAAAACAATCATCGACACCAAGAACTAGAGACAACTAGTTTAATCAATCTTTATCACCAGCAGCTCGAATTTTCTTCTGAGTTGATAAACATTGTATTGGCTTTTCAAATAAGTAATAACGATGTGGCTTTTGATTCATCAGAGCAACCGTTAAAAATAGTGATGAATCAGCTTAAATCAAGCCAAGAAGAAAGTAATAAATTACTACAGAAAAAGCACTTACTCTCACTATCAGAATATCAACATCAAATATCAGGCGATGTTGATGAAATAATTCTACATGGTAATGAGATTTTAGCGATGATTGAATCAGGTGTTCAAGTTGAACAGCGCGTTGATGAAATTGATGCTTTATTACTCGAGTTTTATTCACGGTACCAGCATGATACTAATCGCATTATTGCTGTAATAACTAAAAAGCTCTATGCAGAGAGTGCGAGGCATCAGAGGATGTCATGGTGGTTCACAGCATTAACGATGTTTTTCATTTTTATAGTGTGTCTAACCATTTACTTGAGAAGTAAAAAACTAGTACATCAACAGTTTAATCGTATATCTGATATGAATACTAAATTAGAAGAAGATAATGTCTTACTTCAGCAAGCAGAAGTTCAAATTGCTAGACAGTCGGATATTAATTTAGCTCAGCAAGTCAAACTGCAATCGATTTTAGACTCAACCGTAAATGCGGTCATNACTATTGCTGCTGATGGTGCCATTGACTCATTTAATAAAGCGGCTGAAAAAATGTTTTCTTGTTATGAAATTGATGTTATTGGCAAGAGTTTTACCTCGCTTTTAGCTAAATCAAGCGCAGAAGATTACGCCAATTATTTGGAGCATACCGACAAAACGGGAAATACCAATTTAATTACATCGGCTCGTGAATCTATAGGTAAAAAAAGTGATAGTACTGAATTTCCAATTTATGTGCGTATAAATGAAGTAGTGGATTCTACTGCTGATATTATGATCTGCATTATTGAAGATATTACCGATTGGAAAGCAGCAGATGAGAAGTTACAAGGTGTATTAACAACATTAAGACGTAAGCAGAAAGAAGCTGAAGAAGAGGAACGTATTGCTCGACATGTATTTGAAGCCATTACTAAACGTAATAATGACACTATTCCTGAGATTTCATTATGGTCCGAACCAATGGGGATTTTCAGTGGTGACATGATGTTATCAACTCGTCTTCCTTCTGGGAATGTCAGAGTTATATTATGTGACTTTACCGGTCATGGCTTACCCGCTGCTTTAGGTGCCGTGCCCGTCTCTGTTATTCATAGCGCAATGGCTAAAAAAGGCTTGCCACTTGAAGTATTAATGAAAGAGCTGAATGACAGACTAAATGACTTATTACCTATCGGTATTTTTTGTTGTATCGCGGGTATTGATTTAGACGCTGAGAATCAAAAAGCATTTATTTGGAATGCAGGACTGCCCGAAGTATTGATTGTCAGTAAAAATGGCGGGGTAAGCCAGCGAGTTTCTTCAACGCATCTTCCTTTAGGTGTCGTTTCTTATGATGAGGATGAGCTTCATTGTGAGGAAATAAGCCTAGAGCCCGGGGATTCAATTTATGCACTTAGTGATGGTTTAACGGAGGCASAAAATGAAGCAGGGACAATGTTTGGTCAACAGCAATTTGAAAAGCTATTAATGCAGCCCACAGATGAAGAAGGACGCCTGCTTGATATAAGAAATAGCCTTGCTAACTATGTAGGAAAAGCGCCTTCAACCGATGATGTTTCACTTATTGAAATAAAAACACTAGTCACAGTAGATGATATTATTTTAGAATTGTAGTCCACATTTAGTTTAATTAGTGCCTAATATGACCGATTCTTATAAAGACCAACACTTTGCTACCCGCGCTATTCGCGCAGGACACCACCGAACGCATGAAGGTGAGCATTCAGAACCCATGTTCTTAACATCAAGTTATGTGTTTGATAGCGCTGAACAGGCCGCTGCCCGCTTTGCTGGTGATGAAGCGGGTAATATATATTCTCGCTTCACTAATCCTACTGTACGTACTTTTGAAGAACGTTTGGCATCATTGGAAGGTGGAGAGTCTGCAGTTGCAACATCATCTGGAATGTCTGCTATTTTATCGACTTTTATGGCTTTATTTTCCGCAGGTGACCATATTGTTTCATCGCGCAGTATCTTTGGTACTACCCGGGTATTATTCGATAAATACTTGGCTAAGTTTGGCATTGAAACAGATTATGTTGCACTGACAAACCTTGAAGCTTGGCAAGCAGCGATCAAACCCAATACAAAAGCCTTGTTTTTAGAAACACCTTCAAACCCGATGAATGATGTTGCTGATTTGGCGGCATTATCAGCATTAGCTAAAGCACATGATTGTCTATTAATAGTTGATAACTGCTTTTGTACACCGGCATTACAACAACCACTTAGCTTTGGTGCTGATATTGTTGTTCATTCAGCGACTAAATATATTGATGGCCAAGGCCGATGTATTGGGGGTGCTGTCGTGGGTAATTCACAATTAGTCGGTGAAGAAGTCTATGGCTTTCTACGCACCGCCGGCCCGACGATGAGTGCATTTAATGCATGGACTTTTTTGAAAGGTTTAGAAACACTTGATTTAAGAATGAATGCCCATTCTAGTTCAGCATTAATATTAGCTAAATGGTTAGATGAGCAGCCTAATGTGAGCCAAGTATTCTATGCTGGCCTAGAAAATCATCCTCAACATGAATTGGCTAAACAGCAGCAATCTGCTTTCGGAGGCATTATTGCCTTTGAAGTGAAGGGAGGTAAAGAGGGGGCATGGAAGTTGGTTAATGCGACTCAAATGGTTTCTATCACCGGTAACCTTGGCGATACCAAAACAACCTTAACTCACCCTGCTACGACGACACATGGTCGTTTAACAGAAGAGGCACGAGCAGAAGCGGGCATAACAGATGGATTGTTACGTATCTCAGTCGGACTTGAATCAATAGAAGATATTCAAGCAGACCTACAACGTGGTTTAGACAAGCTGTAAGGATAGTAAATATCAAGGTTTCGCCGGTTTACCTATAAGTTAATTTAAACCGGCATAAAATGTGCATAAATCAAACACTGTATAAAACAATGTCATAAAACTGTCGCTTGTTCAGTTAGTTAGCGGGCATTGTTAATAAAAACAATAGGTTGTTGATTTATGAGTTACATTAAAATAGGGATGGTTTTTGCACTTTTGCTGTTGATACTGCCTTTACGGCAAGTTTCAGCCGCCCCAAGTGATGCGCAAAGTGATGTCAGAATATTAATTGATGTTTCTGGCAGTATGAAAAAAAACGATCCCAATAACCTTCGTTCACCTGCATTACGTCTTGTCGTAGGCTTATTACCTGATGGTGCAACTTCAGGCGTATGGACCTTTGCTAAATTCGTTAATATGCTAGTGCCTGTTCGTGAAGTCAGTGAACAGTGGAAAATCAATGCTGAAAATAAATCAACACACATCCATTCTCGAGGTTTATTTACCAATATTGAGCAAGTGTTAAATAAAGCGACTAATTATAAGCAAGCATCTTCTAATGACCGTCGCAGTGTTATTTTGTTATCAGATGGCCTGGTTGATATATCTAAAGACGATAAAATAAACCAGCAATCTCGCCAGCGAATATTAGATGATATTTTACCTAGATTAAAAGCAGCTAATGTGGCTGTACATACGGTTGCATTATCAGAACATGCCGATCATGAATTATTACGTGCCATTTCACTTGCAACGGATGGTTGGTATGAGCAAGTCAATGATGCGGCACAATTGCAGCGTATTTTCTTACATTTATTTGAAAAAGCAGCACAAAGAGATACCGTTCCCTTATCAGATAATTATTTCAAAATTGATGACAGCGTCAGTGAAATAACATTATTGGTTTTTCGTTTAACGGATTCTAAGCCTACTGAATTAGTCCTGCCAGATCAATCTCGCATGACTAGAGTGGATGAGAATGACACTATACGCTGGCACCACGAAGATAATTTTGATCTAATTACCATTGATAATCCTATTTCGGGTAAATGGCATATTGATGCTGATTTAGATCCGGATAATAGAGTGATGGTCGTAACTGATTTAAAACTTACCACAACAGATCTACCGAATAATATCCTTATTGGTGAAAGCTTTGATTTTGATGCTAGCTTGACTGAAAAGGGGCAGGTTATTGAACGACAAGATTTCCTAAGCTTAGTCGATGCACAGTTGAAAGAAGAGTCTGAGTCAGCCGAAGCAGTTAATACTTCATTAAATAGTATGCAAAAGAAAGGCTTGTATCAAACTCGTGTAGGCGACCTATTTCAGCCAGGTCGAAATGATGTGGTGATCACCCTCAAAAGTGAGACCTTTGAACGTCAGCGTCGTCAAAGTGTTAATGTGATAGAAATGCCATTTAACATTACGGTGGAACAATTAACAGAAAGTGAAACACGTAGTCATCGGCTCACAATTAAACCTGACTTTAACTTTATTAAAGATGAACCATTAACCATTGCAGCGTTATTATCGGCTGAGGATGGCAGTGAATGGTCTTATGAAGTATTAAAAAACTCTAATGCGCAATGGCGCTTAACGTTAGCGGACTTGAATGAGGGTGAAAAATATACCTTGGCTTTACAAATAAGAGGGGAAACGGTTAAAGGACGTAGTCTATTTTTACAACCAGACCCTATTTATTTAAAGGATAAAAGCCACACTAATGATGAAGATAATATCGATTCAGTAGATGAAGACAATACTGATGAAATATCTGACGAGTTAGGTGATGACATGACAGATGAATTTAGTGATGAAATGTCTGATGAGTTAGGGAATGACGACATTACAGACGAATTCAGTGACGAAATGTCTGATGAGTTTAGTGATGAAATGTCAGACGATTTCGATATAGATCTAGCCGAAGATGATACTGATTTATTATTGGATGAAGATGACGATACAAATGAAGCAGGTGGCATGCCTCCAGCACAAACATTGTTAATAGGTAATGTACTTATTCTAGTGTTAGTAGGCGTGTCTATCTTCTTATGGCGCCGAAAACGGGCTGCTTATCAAAACCCAGGAGATTTACTTTAAATGGATATGACTGATCCTAGTTTTCAAATGCTGGCGTATGAATTAGCTGCCGTTTTCGCCGCACTCTCACTTTGGCTTGTTTGGGCAAGAAGCAAAAAGAATAAAAAGGTCAATGACGCTGCAACAAAAGCAGTTAAACAGATGAAGCGATCTAAAGAGAGAAGAATAGAAGCGCTCTCTGAAATTTTGACGGGCAGCTACGAACTTACTGGTGATGCTTTAAATCAAGCGGCAGTTGAATTTCAAGATCGTGAACAGCAACTCTATAAAACGTTATTGAAACTATTTATTGAGCAAAATAATAAAGATTTGCTGAACTTTCCTAAGCAAGTTGAAGAGGCAATTGATGCCGGCTTGAGCTTTCTTCCTGTTGGCAATAATAGCAGTGTGGTTGATGATGTTGATGAATCTTTACCTTTAAATGAGCAAATAGAGAAAACAGCACACAAATTAGAATTGTTAATGGCTGAATTTAGGAAAACAAGTACTGATAAGCCCGTTGTGGATATAAAAGCAACAGCAGCTGAAGAAATTGATGTCGAGGAAGCCGTGGAAGTCACAGCATCTTCTGAATCCGATGATATTGAGATTGATGTTGAAACTGAATCTGAATCTGAATCTGAATCTGATGACATTGAGATTGACGCTGCAGCTGAGTCTGATGACATTGAGATTGACGTTGCAGCTGAATCTGATGATATTGAAATCGATGTAGCTACTGAAGCAGATGATACTGATGAAATACTCATTGATACACCCACGGGTAGTTCTGTAGAAGATGAAATTGATGCCTTATTATCAAGTTCCAGTGGGGAAGATGATTCTTCAGGAATAGATTTATCTGAGTTAGATGATGAAGATGAAGAGAGTAATGATGTAAAAAAGCCTAATGCTGAATCAGTAGCGTCTTCTGATTCAGCTAATGCCGTGCAGGATGATGAGCAAGAAGAAAGTATTCAGATAGATGATGTATTACAAGAAAATGATTCAATAGATATTGATTCATTAATTGAACAGGCCGTAGAAGAAGAGCCTGAAACAGATATTGATGCCTTACTAGAACAAGCTGAGTCAGAAACTAGTGAAGCTAATGCTGATGAACCAGTTGAACAAGCTGCAGAAGAAGAGCCTGAAACGGATATTGATGCCTTACTAGAACAAGCTGAGTCAGAAACTAGTGGAGCTAATGTAGATGAAGCAGTTGAACCAGAAGTAGAAAAAAATATTGAAACAGATATTGATGCTTTACTAGAACAAGCCGAGTCAGAAACTAGTGAAGTTGATGCTGATGAACCAGTTGAAACAGAAGTAGAAATAGAAACAAATCCTGAAACAGATATTGATGCTTTATTAGATCAAGCTGAGTCAGAAACTAGCGAAGCTAATGCTGATGAACCAGTTGAACAAGCTACAGAAGAAGAGCCTGAAACGGATATCGATGCCTTATTAGAGCAGGCTGAGTCAGAAACTAGTGAAGCTAATGCTGATGAATTAGTAGTAGAAGAAGCTCCTGAAACGGATATTGATGCCTTACTAGAACAAGCTGAGTCAGAAACTAGTGAAGTTGATGCTGATGAATCAGTTGAATCAGTAGTGGAAGAAGAGCCTGAAACGGATATTGATGCCTTACTAGAGCAAGCTGAGTCAGAAACTAATGAAGCTAATGCTGATGAACCAGTTGAACAGGCTGAAGAAGAGCCTGAAACAGATATTGATGCCTTACTAGAGCAAGCCGAGTCAGAAACTAACGAAGTTGATGCTGATGAACCAGTAGTAGAAGAAGAGCCTGAAACGGATATTGATGCCTTATTAGAGCAGGCTGAGCCAGAAACTAGCGAAGCTAATGCTGATGAACCAGTTGAACCAGTTGAACAAGCTGTAGAAGAAGAGCCTGAAACGGATATTGATGCCTTACTAGAGCAAGCTGAGTCAGAAACTAGCGAAGTTGATGCTGATGAATCAGTTGAACCAGTAGTAGAAGAAGAGCCTGAAACGGATATTGATGCCTTATTAGAGCAGGCTGAGTCAGAAACTAGTGAAGCTAATGCTGATGAACCAGTTGAAACAGAAGTAGAAATAGAAACAAATCCTGAAACAGATATTGATGCTTTATTAGAGCAAGCTGAGTCAGAAACTAGCGAAGCTAATGTAGATGAATCAGTTGAACCCGTTGAAGAAGAGAATCCTGAAACAGATATTGATGCTTTATTAGAGCAAGCTGAGCCAGAAGCTAGCGAAGTTAATGTTGATGAGTTAGTTGAACAGGTTACAGAAGAGGCTACCGATGTTATTGACACTGAGATTGATATGTCATCAACTATTGCAGAGCCAGAGCCAGAGCCAGAGCCAGAGCCAGAGCCAGAGCCAGAGCCAGAGCCAGAGCCAGAGCCAGAGCCAGAGCCAGAGCCAGAGCCAGAGCCAGAAGTTAGTAATAAAATGGATGACTATGTAAACGGTGATTGGGATAATTCCGTACCTGACATTTATTCACATAGCCAACATAAAACGGATGAAGAAGAGCCCAAAATAAGTAATAAAATGGACGGTTACTTAAATCCTGCTTGGAAAAACTCGGTGCCTGATATTTATGGAAATGAACCTATCGAGGATAAAAAGGACGAACTGAAGACTGATTCAGAAAATAAAGTAGATGCATTACGCGCTAAAATGAAAGAAAAATCAGCAGCGTTGAAAGAGAAAATTGAAGAAGGTAAACGCCAGGAAAAACTTGAACTTGATAAAGATGATCTTGAATCTGAACTAGAAAAAACCACTGAAATTGAAGATGATTATGTAGGTGAATCTGAGTCAGAAGTTGGAGTTGATTCAGAAACTGAAGTAGAGCCTGAGCCTAGAAATGAACCTGAAGCTGAAGTATCCTCTGAAACTGAAGTAGAACCTGAAACTGAAGTAGAACCTCAAACTGAAGTAGAACCTGAAACTGAAGCCGAGTCTGAAACTGAAGTAGAACCTGAAACCGAAGAAGATTCTGAAAC
>NVVP01000069.1 GCA_002402245.1 Gammaproteobacteria bacterium
TTTTTTAACAGCGTTTCTGCATCTTCACCGTCTTTAGGGTATTGTGCAACGCCCACACTCGCAGTGAGTACAACGGATTGGGTGTTGTATTGCATGGGGGTTGAAAGGCGTTTTAATAATCGTTGGATAACTGCAATTACGTCATCTAGTCGACTGAAATTATTCAACACAATGACAAACTGGTCTCCTTCCAACCTTGCTAATACATCGTCGGGTTTTTCGTTGACAGCGTGTGGGTCAATCGCAGCCTGGTTGAGTTTTACGCAGCCAGGATTGTTCATGGCCTCCAAAAAGCGTTGAGATATTAACGCTAGCAGTTTGTCGCCAGCATCGTGCCCGAGGGAGTTGTTGATGCGAGTAAATAAATCTAAATCTAGCAAAATTACGGCACAGCAAGAGGAATGTTTTTTTTACTTGCTAACGGGTGATCTTTTGGAGCAATCACCACCAAAGGATTTTTCAAAAATGCGGTCGCCTCAACATCCATTCCTTCCGGTGGTCGCCCCATAATCACCATATCCACGGTATTGTCATTTAGATGCGTTAATAAGCTGGCACGATTGGTCACATCTAAGCTAATATTTGCTCCAGAGAATCGTGTATAAAACTCACCTAATAACTTTAATGCAAAATAATTAGCTGTTGTCGCAACAGCAATAGTTAACCTACCCTTTTCACTTCCTCGCATTTCATCAAACACATCGTCTAACTCTACTAATTGCTGACTAATATTGCGCGCATAGATTAATAATTCTTCGCCCGCTTCTGTTAAAAATAATTTCTTGCCCATTCGTTCAAATAAAGGCATTTCAACTTCGGACTCTAATTGTTTGATTTGCATAGAGACTGCAGGCTGACTGAGGAAAAGGAGCTCCGATGCACGGGTATAACTTAACTGCTGTGCAACCGCCTCAAATATTTCTAATTGTCTTATAGTTATGTTCATGACATCCATCATAAGCCTTACTTATATATAAAATCAAAACAATTGAGTTTTATTTATAGTAAAAATGGCCTAAAATTCTGTCTACGTAAAAAAAACGTAATTAACCTGATAATTAGCAATGCGGATTATTGTTCGTATTACCCACTCATAAATATTTTAAGGTACTTATATTATGGATCAATCATCACGCTACGCCGATCTGAGTTWAAACGAAGACGATCTTATTGCTGCCGGTAAGCATATGCTGGTTGCTTACACCATGACTCCTATGCCGGGCTTTGGTGGCTACTTAGAAACTGCGGCTCACTTTGCTGCTGAATCATCAACAGGTACTAATGTTGAAGTTTCAACAACGGATGACTTTACTAAAGATCTTGATGCTATGGTCTACGAGATTGATGAAGCCAAAGGCATCATGAAGATTGCCTACCCTAATGATCTATTTGACCGCAATATCATTGATGGTCGCACCATGGTTGTCTCATTTTTAACCCTAGCGGTTGGTAATAACCAAGGCATGGGTGATGTTCAATGTGCACAAATGCAAGATTTCTATGTACCAAAAGCAATGTTAGATATTTTTGATGGCCCATCAATGGATATCTCTGATCTGTGGAATGTACTAGGTCGTTCACGCACTGATGGTGGTTATATCGCCGGAACAATCATCAAACCAAAATTAGGTCTACGTCCTAAACCTTTCGCTGAAGCAGCTTACCAATTCTGGTTAGGCGGCGATTTCATCAAAAATGATGAGCCTCAAGGTAACCAAGTCTACGCACGTATGAAAGATGTAACACCTTTAGTCGCTGATGCAATGAAACGTGCACAAGATGAAACTGGTGAAGCAAAATTATTCTCTGCTAACATCACCGCTGATGATCACCATGAAATGTGTGCTCGTGCTGACTACATCTTAGAAGCATTCGGCGAAAATGCTCACCACGTTGCATTCTTAGTGGATGGTTATGTGGGTGGACCGGGTATGGTGACAACTGCTCGTCGTAACTACCCTGGTCAATATGTACATTACCATCGTGCAGGTCATGGTGCTATCACATCACCATCATCAGTACGTGGTTATACCGCATTTGTACTTGGTAAGCTTTCTCGTCTAATGGGAGCATCAGGTATCCACGTAGGCACAATGGGCTACGGAAAAATGGAAGGTGGACCAGATGATAGAAATATCGCTTATATGATCGAGCGTGATAGTGCTGATGGTCCTTTCTTCCACCAAGAATGGTATGGAATGAAACCCACTACACCCATCATCTCTGGTGGCATGAACGCATTACGTCTTCCTGGTTTCTTCGAAAACTTAGGTCATGGTAATGTTATCAACACTGCCGGTGGTGGTGCTTATGGCCATATTGATAGCCCTGCTGATGGTGCTCGTTCATTATCACAAGCTTATGACTGTTGGAAATCAGGTGCAGATCCTATTGAATACGCTAAAGAGCATCGTGAATTCGCTCGTGCATTCGAATCATTCCCAGGTGATGCTGATAGAATCTTCCCAGGTTGGAGAGAAAAATTAGGCGTGCATAAATAAGCCTAAGTACAACAATACCCGTGACCAATCAAGATACAGATTTATAGCTCCGATACTGAATACGCTAGCCGCGTTATAATAGTGAGTAATAGAACGACTATTACATCACTATTATGTCTTGCTAGCCCATCCATTATAGGCACTATAAACATGCACTTTGAATGATAACGGGTATATAAAGAACTACCCTCGTTACCTCAGTGACGAGGGTAGTCTCTTACTTATTTACCCTAAAATATAATTAAGCTACCTACAAAACTATTTAGCAAAATAAACCAGCTTTAAACCATGGCCTATTTTGCTAAATTCTTTTATTCATACCGAGCCATAATCACATGAATGACACAGAACAATACCTGATTAAAGACGAACCTTTTTATCAAGTTCAAGATGATGAAATCGCTCTTTATACCGCCGCCTATCAAGCTCGCCTTCCAGTTATGGTTAAAGGCCCTACTGGTTGTGGCAAATCCCGCTTTATTGAACATATGGCCTGGAAACTAGGTCGACCACTCATTACGGTTGCCTGTAATGAAGATATGACCGCTTCCGATTTAGTGGGACGGTACCTGTTAGATGCTAATGGTACTCGTTGGGTTGATGGACCACTCACCATTGCCGCACGTATTGGTGCAATTTGTTATCTCGATGAAATTGTTGAGGCTCGCCAAGATACCACCGTAGTCATTCACCCTCTAACCGATCACCGTAGAGTATTACCGCTTGATAAAAAAGGCGAGTTACTTAAAGCTCATCCTGATTTCCAATTAGTTATTTCTTATAACCCGGGTTATCAAAGTCTAATGAAAGACTTAAAACAATCGACCAAGCAACGTTTTACTGCATTTGAGTTTGATTACCCTAATGCTGAAACTGAGTCAGCTATTTTACAAAAAGAAGTCAGTATCGATGCTGAGTTAGCAGACAAATTAGTAAAAGTCGCTGCGACTGCACGTAATTTAAAAGGTCATGGTCTGGATGAAGGAATATCAACACGCTTACTCACCTACGCAGCTTTACTAATGGAGCAAGGTATTGAGGCTAAAGCTGCTTGTAAAATGGCTTTAGTACGCCCTATTACCGATGATGCTGATATTCGTGACACCTTAGATCACGCTATTAACACTATTTTTGCGTAATAGATTAGACCGTTCACCATGAGTGAAACTGAAATTACACCTAATCCCTACCGTGAAAAGCTAAGTTGTGGCTTTGACCAAATCGATCCTATATTTGATCAATGCATGGAAGAAGCAAGCAGCTTATTATCCGAACAAGGTATTGAAGATTATTTAGCTGGTGCTTCGCTTATTTGTTCAATTGGCCGAGGTGTTGAGCCAGTAATAAGCTATTTAGAAGATATTCCCGCTATGGCTGAACACCTTGGCGAGTCGATTATTAAACAGGTATCACAAACCATATGGGCATTTTCTCGCACCATAAACGGTAAGGCTATTCCTGTATTCTTGCAAACCTTGCCAACCGTTGCTCGTCGTTTAGGCGATCTTGATGCTTTACAGCATTACAGTGACCTTATCTTTGACATGATGGAACAAACATCCACTTCCATTCATGGCCACCATGCCACCATTCCTAGTCCCAGCGTGGCAGACTTATTAGAAAATATTCCCTACCTGATTGGCCAACTATCACTTGAAGGTCTGAAGAACTGGATTGCTTATGGTATTCAGTACTACAACACGCATCCAGAACGTCAACGTGATTATTTTAGTCTGCAATCTGCCGATAGCCGGGCGATTATGCAGCGTGAACGGCATGGCACTTTATTCTATGATCACGAACGTAAACTCAACCTCTATATGCAAGGCCTGTGGCAATTAGACCCTCATCTAGTTCCCTACTCGCTAGGTTTTGATGAATTACGTAAACCACAGCCTTATTTTGATCAATTAGGTGTCAGGATCCCTGATGTTTATGATGATATCAATAACGTGTCAGGCATTGATCGCTACCGTGCGACCTTAGCCCATATGGCGGCACATCAGCGCTGGACCAAGCCTATCATTGCCGATAACTACAGTCCCTTCCAACGCTTAGCAGTAGAATTTATTGAAGATGCCCGAGTGGAACATTTAGCCATTCAACGCTATCCAGGTTTACGTCAGCTGTTTATTCAATTGCATCCACGCCCTATTGAAGGTGCTTGTGATCCGCAAATACAATCATGTCTGCGTCACCGTCTTGCTATGTTGTCATTGGCACTACTAGATCCTGAGCACGGTTATAGCGATCCAGACTTACTCGAATTTGCACAACGCTTCCACACAGCTATGGCTGAGGGTGAATCGAGTACTAAAGAAATTGCAGGTATCGGCTTATCCTATGTAGCGCGAACACGTATTCAAAGTGATCAATTGGCTAATGTCTTTTTTGATAATACCGAAATTGACTATCGCGATGATAACCGCCATATGTGGACCTTTATCGAAGAAGGTGATGAAGAAGAAAGCTTTGAAGAGCGCCAAAGCCAACAAGTCGAAGCAGAACCAGAAGGTCTTCCACCTCGTCATTACCCAGAATGGGACTACAATACCCAACGTTACCGACCTGATTGGGTCAGCGTGTATGAAGCCTTACACCAAAACGGTAGGGCTAGTGATATTGATGCCTTATTAGATAAACATTCTGCCGTGCTAAAGCGCATGAAGAAAATTTTAGAATTACTTAAACCGCAAAATACAGTCCGAATCCGCTATCAAGAAGAAGGTTCAGAGCTTGATCTCGATATCGCAATTCGTTCATTAATTGACCTTAAAAGTGGTAGCCAACCCGATCCACGAATTAATATGAGTCATCGTCATGATGGTCGTGATATTGCTGTAATGCTATTACTTGATTTATCTGAATCCACTAATGATATTCCACAAGGTGCAAGCCAATCTATTTTAGATCTTTGCAAAGAATCAGTTTCGCTGCTTTCTTGGTCAATCGATCAACTAGGTGATAAATTTGCCATTGCGGGTTTCCATTCTAATACCCGCCAAGATGTGCGTTATCACCATATTAAAGGCTTTAGTGAAAGCTGGAATGATGAAGTTAAGGGTCGTATTGCCGGCTTAAAAGCAGCCTATTCAACCAGAATGGGAGCCGCTATGCGTCATGCGGCCCATTACCTTGAAAGCCAGAAAGCGGATAAAAAATTATTACTTATTTTAACTGATGGTGAACCCGCAGATATTGATGTCAGCGATAATCAACTACTAATTGAAGACACCCACAAAGCGGTGCAAGAACTTGATCAAAAAGGAATTTATAGTTATTGCATCACTCTTGATCCTCATGCAGATGAGTATGTTGATGATATATTTGGCAATCAACATATGGTCATTGATAATGTATCTAAATTACCGGAGAAACTACCTGCTCTTTTTGCAAGTTTAACTAAATAAGGACATCGTTACATGACCACTCTTCGTAAAACAACATTATCACTTTTAATTACCGCCTCTCTTTTTAGTGGTGCTAGCCAAGCAGATTGGGGCTCATTATTTAAAGATCTTACTTCCGCAGGCAGCGAACTATTATCAGATACTAATAGTTCAAATACGGTTTCATCATCACTGGATAACTCGACCATTATTTCAGGCTTAAAAGAAGCCTTAAATGTCGGTACGCGTAAAGCAATTGAGAGTGTCAGCAAAACGGATGGTTATTTGGCCAATGAGCTTATCCGTATTGCCATGCCACCTGAATTAGAACAAGTTACCAACCTMATGAAGAAGTTTGGCTTAAGCCAGCAAGCAGAGACGTTTGAACAGAGTATGAATCATGCYGCAGAAAAAGCCGCWCCTGAAGCMACYAAYATYATTATTAGTGCCATTAARGAAATGAGYATTGATGATGCRAGTGCCATTTTAAAAGGCTCTGATGATGCWGCTACACAGTATTTYAARTCAAAAACAACWGARCAACTAAGYTCTCTTTTCAAACCRACGATYACTGACTCGCTCAATCAAGTAGGYACCACTAAATATTAYAATGAYCTTGCAGCTGAAGTCGCTTCACTGCCRTTAGTAGGYCAAAGTATTAACCTMGAYCTRCCWAGTTACGTAACYGARCARGCCYTAAATGGMCTRTTTACTATGCTAGCAATRGAAGAGAAAAARATCCGTGACAACCCAGCSGCTAGAACYACAGAGCTACTAAAACAGGTCTTTAACTARAAAYAAATTRCTCWWAATRGATAAGAAAACTTACAAAACCATACTATTTGTAATACTATAGCGCCATAATTTATTTACTCAATATTTATGGAAGAAAATTATGACTTCGAATAGCTCGCGCGGCATTAACTTAGCTAGCCAAGGAATCTCATTAAAAGCACTGTTCACTGGATACTTAACGGTGGTAGCGGTTGGTTATTTGATGGCTATAGTACAAATCCAATTTACCCATGGTATGGCTGATGGCAAAATGGGTTTATCCGTTGATGATATTGTCTATAGCTATTATGGTAAACGTTCAGGATCGCTGATTGAGTCTAAATTAAATGGTTCAATGCAAGGAATGGCACCTGAAGAAGATCGATTAAAAATCATCAACTGGGTACATCAAGGTGCGGATGAGCAAGCATTCCATGACACAGGAATCAGGGAGATCATGGATACCCGCTGTATTATGTGTCACAACGCTGATTCAGGCCTGCCCATTCCAGACTTTACTAAATTTGAAGATGTCGCTGAAAAAGCAGAAACTGATACCGGCGCTAGCTTTTCATCACTGGCTCGCGTCTCGCATATTCACCTATTCGGTATTTCATTCATCTTTATGTTTGTCGGCCTTATTTTTAGCCTATCAACAGGTGTACCTAAGTATCTAAAAGCAGGGGTGATTGTTATGCCTTATGTTTTCTTGTTGATTGATATCAGTTCTTGGTGGCTAACAAAACTTAATCCAAACTTTGCATGGTTCGTCATTATAGGCGGTGGAGCAATGGGTATCTCCTTTGCCTTTATGTGGACTGTCTCTATGTATGAGATGTGGATCTTGCCTCGCAAAGGTGTTGATAGCCGTAACGCACTACTTGATGAATAAGTAATATTTCTCTGCTGTGTTTACGGGCGATGTTTAGGCATCGTAAACACAGTAGAGATTGTCAATGAATATCAAGCTCCACCACTTTGCCTTCTTAATAGTAGCTTATTTCACCTCGACACTCTGCTTCGCATTAGCCAACACAGCTCCCTCTTTGGCTGATATACCTTATGGGGCAGATAAGTTACAAACGATAGATATCTACCTCCCTCAAGCTCCACAAGCAGCCCCAGTTATATTTATGGTGCACGGTGGCGCATGGTCGATGGGAGACAAATCCTCTTCTGCAGTGGTCAAAAATAAAGTCCAACACTGGGTCAAACAAGGTTTTATTTTTATCTCGGTCAATTACCGTCTATTACCTGAAGCCGATCCTCTCAAGCAACTTGATGACATTGCCAACGCCTTAGCCTTTTCACAACGTAATGCCAAATCTTGGGGAGGCGATGTCAATCAATTCATTCTGATGGGTCACTCAGCCGGTGCCCACTTAGTATCCCTGCTCTCTACACTGCCAAGTTTAGCCCAAGAAAAAGGTATTCAGTCTGTTCTAGCCACAATCTCACTAGACTCTGCTGCTTATGATATTGAAAAAATAATGAGCAATAATCCGCCTCGCTTCTATAAAAAAGCATTTGGATCCCAGCCAGATTATTGGAGAAAATCATCACCCCAACATGTCATTAACCATAAAATAGCCCCTTTCCTTGCGGTATGTTCAACACAGCGAAAAGATAATTCATGTGTTCAAGCAAAGTCATTTACCGACAAAGCAGCTTCATTAGGTGCACAAGTTAAAGTAGTAGAAGTTGATTTATCTCATCGAGAAGTCAATATGAAGTTAGGTAACAATAATAACTACACTCAGCAAGTGGATGCTTTTATACAATCGGTATTGCCTTAAATTCTTTAGCTGTTATTTAAACGTGCTCGACGGCTAATATAATGATGGGCAAGAGCATCACCTTGCTCGGCGGCTTCTCGATACCAGTTAACAGCTTGTTTATAATCTTGAGTAACGCCTTGTCCTTCGGCATTCATCCACCCTAAATAAGATTGGGCAGAAGCATCTCCTTGCTCAGCACTTTTTTGCAGCTTATAAAATTATCCTTATCACTCCGGCTTTCGTCATAACAAGCTTGAACATTGCCAAAAAAAGCAAGTAAGCACACTAGCAGTAAAACCTTTTTCATCATCAATCTTTGTCTATGTAGTGATCGGACTTATTCAAAATAGGTAGTGAAAAATAAAACGAAGCTACTGTTAAGAATGGTTTTATTGGTCGGAACAGCAAGATTCGAACTTGCGACCCCTTGTCCCCCAGACAAGTGCGCTACCAGACTGCGCCATGCTCCGACTGAATAAAAATAGCTATTAACATTGCATTAATAGCATTCAATTTTAACAAAACCACGACTATAAAACTAGAGTGAAGTTATCTATACGTTCATACAAAAAATATCGTTATGAAATAATTAACTTAGCCTGTAAAATACACATATTATGATTTAACTTTAACTTTAACTCACTATAAATACCTTATGCCTACCTCTATTTTATATAGCTTTCGTCGATGTCCCTACGCTATGCGTGCTCGTTTAGCCATTGCTACTAGTGATGTTTCAGTTCAGTTGCGAGAAGTGGTGCTGAGAGATAAACCTAGTGAGTTATTAACCCTTTCCCCTAAGGCTACCGTTCCCGTATTATTGACCGAGGATCAGCTGCTAATAGATGAAAGTATTGATATTATGTATTGGGCATGGCAGCAATCCGATCCTAGGCATTGCTTAACTAGCTTAAATGAGCAACAGCATGTTCTTGCCAAAGAACTTATTGCACAAAATGATGATGAGTTTAAATCTTCTTTAGATCGGTATAAATATGCGGACCGTTACCCCGAGCACTCTCAAGATTATTATCGTCAACAAGCTGAAATATTCTTACAGAAATTAGAGTTACAGTTAACAGAAAATAATTACTTATTAGGCTCGCAGCTCACACTTGCTGACTTAGCCATATTGCCTTTTATTCGCCAATTCGCCTTTGTTGATAAAACATGGTTTGATGCTTCACCCTATCCTAAGCTACAACATTGGCTGGAACTCTTTATTCAGTCTGAGTTATKTGARCTCATTATGCATAAATATCCACAGTGGCAGAATGGTGATAAGGAGACGTTCTTTCCTTAAGCTTTATTGATTAGCGTTAAGGACTAAAAATTCAGCCGCACTTTGTTGTTCGGACAAAAAAGGGACGGAGCCTAAACAGGGAGCGAATATCATCTTATCCAATGTTGAGATAATCTCTTCTGCCTGATCATTGTGCTCACATTGATTAGCCACCCAACCTTGTAGAACCAAGCCTGATTGCTTAATCGCTGCAACGGTTAATAAGGCATGGTTGATACAACCAAGCTTAATCCCGACTACTAAGATAACCGGTAAGGCTAATGACTTGGCTAAGTCGGCCATAGTCTCAGTGTCATTAATCGGTACTAACCAACCGCCTGCACCTTCAACCACCACACTATCTGAGCGTTGCTGTAGCTGACTAAAGCACTGCTTAATTACAGCTAAATCAATATCCTCATTCACTTGCTTGGCTGCAATATGAGGAGCAATAGCCAGTGCAAAACTATAAGGATTAACCACGTGATAATCTAAAGCTAGATTAGATTGCTCAATTAACTTTAAGGCATCGTCATTACGCAGGCCTGAACCGGTCATTTCACAGCCACTAGCAATAGGCTTCATCACGGCAACTTGTAGGCCTTGTTGCTGAAATAATTCAACTAAAGCCACACTAATCCGTGTTTTGCCTACATCGGTATCGGTGCCGCTTACAAATACGCTAGTCATTAAGATTTACGGCCTTGAATTTGATCGATAGAAATATGAATTTCGTTGCTATTTACTGCTTTTTGTCCGGCCCACGCATGACCAAAAATAACTTCATAGGTCGCAGGTAACACGCCATCACGACGAAATGTTTCATACTTATTGGCCACAGCTTGAATCGATTTTTTGCCCGTTAAACCACGGCGGCGTGCTGTATTGACATTACGCGCA